>JACDEA010000300.1 GCA_013816725.1 Actinomycetota bacterium | reverse complement strand
CCCTCGTCGTAATACCGGCGAGCCACAAGCGGCGCGTCGTCGGCGCCGAGTAGCTCGACCCGGCTCATGGGCCGGACAGGCCGACAGCGAGCGCGAGGCCCACGGCGACGAGCACCGCGCTCGACGACGGCCGCGCCGCCAGCACATTGCCCGAAGATCGGAACGTGGCGACGAGCACGAGGCCGAATAGCACCATCGCCCCACCGATGACGGCACCGACGCGGCGCGGCGCGGCGCCGACGGCGAGCCCCGCCGCCGCGATCAGGAGCCCCAGCCCCGCCGAGCCGGCGAAGAGGCTGCGGCCAAGACCGTTCGGAAAACCACCGCCGCCGCCGAAGAGCAGGAGGTCGCTCGTGTAGTGGGTCGGGAAGAGCCCGTTGGGACTCTGAATGATGGCCATAACGACCCCGAAGACAACGAGCAACGCAGCGGTGGCACGGCGGGCTCGATCGCTCACGTCAACGCGTCCAACCAACGGGGCCGGCCCGGGCGACGACGCAGCATGGCGTCGACACCGTACGAGCGGCCGGCGGCTAGCGCGAACACCGCCACGTGCAAGCCGGCCATGAGCAGGTAGCTCCAGTACCACTCGCCGGGCGCGTTGGCCACCGAAAGGCCAATCACGAGGCTCTGGAAGGCACCGAGCAGCGCGGCGCCCCGGGTCAGCGTGCCCGACAGCAACAGCACTGCGAGCGAAACTTCGATCAGAAGCGTGACGTACCCGAAGAGGGTGAGGTGGGGCAAGACCAGGTGTTCCAGGAGCCACGACCACCCCGGGAAACCGTGTTCGGTTCCCGATCTGACGAAGCCGCACAGCCCGCCACAGCCCCGCGCCGACTTGCCGAACCCGGGCGGCGCTTTCCAGTTGATATTGGACAGCCACAACAATCCGGCCGTTATCCGCAACGCTGCGGACAGGCCCGGGGACGGCGCGTCGAGGCGATGCTGCGAACTCTTCGCTTGGTCTTGGGTAATGGTCATGCGTCGAGCCTCTTGCTTGATTGCGTGACCGTCAGCCTATGGCGGACTGTCACGGCTGGCCCATCGGCCGGAGGTAGAACCACACCGGGAACGGACCGCCCGCGTCGCGGATGGCCTGCTGGGCGTCTCGCAGGACCCGGCCGGTTTCGGTCTGTTGGTAGAGCCAACTTTCGGCCTGGCGCGCCGCCGGGACATGGTCGGCCAGCGCCGCAGCCGCTTCCTCGTAGTACGCCCGGATGTCGGCGGCCGCATCCATGACATTGGCGAGGCCAGCCTCCTTCCACGCCGCGCCCGCAGCGATCCTCCCGAACGCTCCGACGGCGTCCACCACCGTTTCAGGGGTGAGCGTGCGGCCGAACGACGTCCGTCCCGTGGCGGCGTACTGGCGCTCCCAGGCCGAGCGCAGGCCGCGGGCCTCGGCCTGAGCGGCCGAGCCGGTGCCGGGCGCCGGGGGGATCCGGCACTCGAGAGGCGTGACGCCCTCGTCGGCGATGACGTCGGGGAACTCCTCCCATACCGGGCCGCTTCGGTGTTCCAGCAGCGAGAACGCGTGGGCCAGCACCCGATGTTGGAACTCGGCGTCGAGCGGCAACCCGAGCGGGCGCCCGAGAGGAAACTCACAGTGCAGCACGCGCGGCGGATGCAAGCGCTGGGACTGGCCGCGCACCAGCGACAGGGCCACGGTGGCCAGGCCGTGTTGTTCGAGGACATGAGCGAGCACACAGACCGTGCGCGTGCAGAGTGGTCAGACGGGGGTGAGCAGCACGACGTCGACCCCGTCGTCGCGGAGTTGACGCGCCGCTGCCGGCCCGCTGTCGAGGCGGATCGTCTCCATGGTGTCGTCCTGGGCGCCGAGGAACGACAGGTGATGGGGCCCTACGGACCCGATGGCGCCGCGGGCGACGAGTTCGTCAAGGCGATCGCGGGGATACACGACGTTGAGGTCGGAGGCGAAGCCGGACCGGTCGAAGTTCGGGCTGATGTGGCCGAGGACAAGGTCGCCGCGGTCGTGGGCGAGCATCCGGAAGGACTGGTCGCCCGCGCTGAAGCCGTCGGAGTCGGCAAGGTGCAGGGCAGCGGTCGTGATGATCGCGACCGTGGCGTCGGCCAACGCCGGCGGCACGGTGAAGGCGGCCTCGCCCAGGTCGGGGACCGGCACACCGTCGACCGCGGCGCGCATCTCCTGGTCGCTCATCGGAGGCAGCGTACGCCGCGACGGGCCGAGCGCTGCACCGGTAGTGTCGGCTCGGGCATTGGCGACCACACACGAGTTAGGCCGCGCCGCTGGATTGCACCTCGGTGCCGAAGAGTTGGCGGATTTCGGCCCGCAGCGCTTCCTCGGGCAGCGCGGCGCGTTCGACGGCGAGGAGTTTGCCGTCGGCGGCGTAGAACGCGGTGAGCGGCATGCTGGAACCGCCGCCGAGCGCGTCGTGCAGACCGCTGCCTTGGGCGCCGCCGATGTCTCGGGCGAGGGGCCACCACGTGATGTGGTGACGCCGCGGCATAAGCAGCCGGTCGCCGGTTTCGAGGGCGTTGACGCCGACGAAGGTGACCTGGTCCTTCAACTCGGTTGAGACCCGGGCGAAGCCGGGCAGTTCGGCGTCACACGCGGTGCACCAGGAGGCGAAGAAGTTCACGACGACCGGTTTGCCCCGGTAGTCCGCGAGGCGGATGCGGCCGTCTCCGTTGAGGCGGGGCAGGTCGAACGCGGCGGGCTCGGTGGCGCCTGGTCCGCCGCTGTCCGACGAGTTAGCGGCGAGCGCGGCGACACCGATGACGATCGCGGCGCCTACCGCGACGAGCGCCCAACGCAGCCGCCGCTGCTTGCGAAGACCAGCGGCGCGCGCGGCGTTGCGGTCGCGTCGCCCGCCCGTGGGCCGGCCTTTGGATGTGCCCGAGTTGGGTTTGTGGTTGGACATGGTTGGTCTCTCTTTTCATCCGAGGAAGACGAGCCGTTCGAGCCCGACATGGCGCAGCAGGGCCTGGAGTTGGCTGGTGAGCCAGGTGAGGCGGTTGAGGGTGAGAAGCACGCCGAAGAACGCGAGCGACGCCGATGAGGCGGCCGTGATGGCGGTGAAATGTCGTTTGACCCAGCCGAAGGCGCCGGTGAGGCGGCCGAACGCGAGTCCGGTGGCGAGGAACGGCAGACCGAGCCCAACGGAGTAGGCGGCGAGGAGCGCGGCGCCGCGTCCGGCGTCGTGTTGGGTGGCGGCGACGGCGAGGACCGAGCCGAGCACCGGTCCGATGCAGGGTGTCCAGCCGAAGCCGAACGCTGCGCCCGCGATCGGCGCGGCGAACGGTCCCAAGCGCGACGGGCTCGGATGGAAGCGCTTCTCCTGGTACAGCCAGGGCGAGCGCAGCACCAGCGAACCGGCGAGAAACAGCGCCATCGTCAGCACTGCCAGGCCCGACACGCGGGTGAGCAGTGCATGGTTGCGGAATATGACGGCGCCGAATGTCGTAGCGGAGACGCCGAGCAGTATGAACACGATCGAGAACCCGGCCACGAACAGTCCCGTGTCGCGGGTGATCGTGATGAGGTGTCGCCGCGAGCCGTCTTGGAGTTCGGCGATGTCGAGGCCCGTGATGATCGACAGGTAGCCGGGCACGATCGGCAACACGCAGGGCGACGCGAAGGACACAACCCCGCCACCGAACGCCGCGAGATACCCGACGTCGGTCACTCCCAGCCGCCGTCGGCGGCTCGGCGCCGTTGCGCGCACAGGCAGTGTTTCATGAGCCGAAGGATCTCGACTTCGCGACTGCAAGCCCAGCAGTCCGTCATGTGCGCGGCGACCTCGCGGCGGTCGCGGCATGTCAGTTCGCCGT
>JACDEA010000299.1 GCA_013816725.1 Actinomycetota bacterium | reverse complement strand
GCGCCGAGGTGCGGGCGGCCGATCCGCATGTGACCGGCGACAGTGAGGTCGACCCCCGCATCGTCCGGGTGCCGGCGGCCGAGGCGGAGGCGGCGGCGGCCGACGTGGTGGTGCTGCTGACCGAACACGACGATTTCGACGTCGGCGCGCTGGCGGCCGCGGCGCACTATCTGTTCGACACGCGCAACGTGGTTCCCGACGGCCCCAACGTCGAGCGCTTGTAACTCAGACGACGAAGCAGCGATCGGCCAACCCGCCGAACGCGTACTGCGCGTACGTGCCGGCGAACATGGCCCGGCACCGATCGGTCCAGGCCAAGGCGTCGGGCGTCGAGATGCGACGGTGCAGCTGCAAGATGCCGCCCTCGTACACGCGGTACTCGGCCCACGAGCCCGGGAAGTCTTTGACGCAGGCCACTTCGACCCATGGTCGACCGCCGGTGGCCGCGAACCGCCGCACGCGGTTGCGATGTGTGTGACCGGCGAAGTACCCCGCCAGCGACGGGCGGTGGGCAAAGACGTCGACGAGCCTCTCCGAGTCGTCGCAGTTGATGCCGAAGTACGTCTCGGGGCGCGACGCGCTCCCCGGCGCCCACGGATGGTGATGGCCAAACACGAGGACCGGACCCTGGGCGCGAGCGCCGAGGTCGTCGAGCCACTCCAGTTGCGCGGTGCTCACCTGGCCGGACGCGCTGCGGGGGACGACGGTGTCGAGGCTCGCCAACGTCACGCCCGGTAGCGCGACCTCGATCGGCGCTTCTGAGGCGAAGTCCTCGCCGTGGTAGGCGTCGTGGTTGCCGCGGACGTGGTGGAGCCGATCGCCGAACGCGGGGCGATAGGCGTCGAGGAACTGGCGGTACTCCTCCTTGGAACCGTGGGTCGTCAGGTCGCCCTTGACCACCACGGCATCGGGCCGGATCGCGGTGATCTCAGCGATGGCCGCCCTGTTCATCGTTTCCGGATAGGGCGGCTCGCCTTCCCCCGACCGCAGGACCGGCCCGACGTCGAATCCTTCGAGGAGACCGCACTCGATTTCGCCGAAGTGGACGTCGTTCACCGTGGCGATCGTGGCCAATCGCTCGCCCGCCGGCCGCGGCAGGGTGCGGAACGCGATTCCCTCCAGCTCGTAGTCGGTGTCGGGACTCAGATCGCGGTGCACGACGACTTTAGGACCGTCGTGGAACACCGCTTCGTCGTCGGCGACCGTTGTAAGTTCCACCGTTAGGGGCGGTCCCGCCGAGAGTTGATCGGCTTGCTCCACCACCGACCGGAGAACCGCCACACCGGTGGCTCGGGCGACGGTGCGGCGGGCGCCGGCTCGGGCCACGCCACTTCGATCGCCGCAGCGATGGCGGCCATCTCCTCGTTAGAGGGGGACGTTGCCATGCTTGCGCTTGGGAAGCTCCTCGCGCTTCGAGCGCAGAAGGTCGAGGGACCGGGCGAGAATCAAGCGGGTGTCGGCCGGGTCGATGACGTCGTCGACGTACCCCCGCTCGGCCGCCTCCCACGGGTTCACGTACTTGTCGGTGTACTCCTCAACCAACTCGGCCTTGCGCTTGACGGGATCGTCGGCGTCGGCCAACTCCCGCTTGTAGAGGATCTCGACCGCGCCTTGACCGGCCATGACCGCGAACTCGGCCGACGGCCACGCGAAGGCCAGATCGCACCCGATCGACCGCGAGTTCATCACAACGTACGCGCCGCCGTAGGCCTTGCGGGTGACGATCTGTACGCGCGGGACGGTGGCCTCGCAATACGCATAAAGGAGCTTGGCACCGTGGCGGATGATGCCGCCGTACTCCTGATCGGTCCCGGGCAAGAACCCCGGCACGTCGACGAAGGTGACCAGCGGGATGTTGAACGCGTCGCACGTGCGGACGAACCGCGCCCCTTTTTCGGACGAGTCGATGTCCAGAGAACCGGCGAGAACCTGCGGCTGGTTGCCGACGATTCCAACCGGATGACCGTCTATGCGGGCGAACCCGCAGACGATGTTCATGGCCCAGTGCTGGAAGTACTCGAAGAACTCGCCGTCATCGACGACCGCGGCCACGACCTTCTTCATGTCGTAGGCCTGGTTGGCGCTGGCCGGCATGAGGTCGATCACCTCGGGCACGCGACGTGCGGGGTCGTCGCCGGTGGCGAAGTAGGGCGGCGGTTCGAGGTTGTTGGCCGGAAGGAACGACAAGAGGTAGCGCACGTCGTCGAGGCACGCCTTCTCGTCGGCGCTGACGTAAGCGGCGACTCCCGACTTGGTGGCGTGGGTCATTGCGCCGCCCAACTCCTCGAGGGTGACGTCCTCGCCGGTGACGCTCTTGACGACGTCGGGCCCGGTGATGGCCATGTGCGAGGTCTCCCGCACCATGAAGATGAAGTCGGTCATGGCCGGGCTGTACACCGCACCGCCGGCACACGGTCCGAGGATCACGCTGATCTGAGGCACGACACCCGAAGCGCGCACGTTGCGCAGGAAGATCTCGCCGTACATTGCGAGGCTGACCACGCCTTCTTGAATGCGGGCCCCGCCCCCGTCGTTGAGGCCGACCATGGGCACGCCGACCTTGGCGGCGAGGTCCATGACCTTCTGGATCTTCTCGGCATAGACCTCACCCAGGGCGCCGCCGAACACGGTGAAGTCCTGGGAGAAGACGCAGACCTTGCGGCCGTCGACGGTCCCGAACCCGGTGATCACGCCGTCGGTGTACGGCTTGGTCGCCAGGTCGGCCGAGCGAGCGCGGGCGAACATGTCGAGCTCCTCGAACGACCCGTCGTCGAGGAGGTAGTCGACGCGCTCGCGCGCCGTCATCTTGCCGCGCGCGTGCTGGCGCTCGACGGCGTGCGGCGGGCCGGCGCTGTAGGCGGCTTCCCGGCGCGCTTGCAGATCGGCGAGGCGTTCCTGCATCGGATGATCGGCCATCGGAGTGCAGAGTACCGGCCCGCGCCTCCAGTAGCCTTGCTGGGAATGGAGGGTGAGACGGACCGCACGGACCGCGAGGGCCCGCGGTTCCGTCTGGATTGGCCAGAGGATCAGCGCGGCGCGTCCGACGCCGGCCTTTCCGACTTTTCCTTCGACTGGGAGCAGCCGGCACCGGACCGTATTACCCCGGCAGTGCGGCCCGAGATGGTGGTGGGAGACGCTGCGTTGGCTGCGGCCGGCGAGCCGCAGGACGACGGCTTTACCGCGCCGCGGCGGGCCGTGCCCGACATCGCCGACGTTGCCGACATCGCCGACGTTCCCGACATAGCCGACCCCATCGACATCGTGCCACTCGAAACCGACGTGTACTACGACGCCGCGTCCTACGACAGCAACCAGGGGTTGGACTCGGTGAGGCTCGTGCTCAACGACCACAGCGACGCCCTCGTGCAGCTGTCGAACGCCGTCTACGAGCTGGCGTCCAACGTCGGGCTCCTGCTCGACGAGATCCGGGCGACCCCGATGACCGGCGGCGGCGACCCGGGCGGCGTGACCGCCTCGGCGATGGTGACGATGACGTCGACCATCGAACTCCTCACCGAGAACCTGCAGGCCACGCGCGCTGATCTTCAAGGGATGATGGACGACGTGGTCGCCGCCGCCGGAGGGCAGACCGCGGGAGCGAAATCCACCGACGCGCGCGTCATCGTCGAGATCGAGCGGTTGCACAGCGAGTTGCAGGCGTTGAAGCGCCGGCTCCCGGTGCGGGCGCGCGAGCTGAGCAGCGAGGAGATCGCCGACCGGGTAACCGACGCGGTGCTCGCCGCGATCGAGGGCGCGCTGCCGAAGGCCCGCCCGGCTACTGCCCGGTCCCGGCCGGTCGCGCCCGCTCCCGCTC
>JACDEA010000298.1 GCA_013816725.1 Actinomycetota bacterium | reverse complement strand
GCACTCGCGAGGGTAGGTAGCAGGAAACGAAACGTATGCGCCGAATCAGGAAACCCGTGGAGGCACAGGGCCAAGGGGCCGTGAGGGGGCCCGTCCTCGAGCAGAGCGATGTCGATGCCGTTCGCGTTCACGGTTCGCATCTCTCGACGGTAAGCCGCGGATCCGGTGGCCGCTTCGTCCGTGACTTTGGTCACACCAGGGCTTCCCGCGTCCGCTTGTCAGTAACGTCCGCCGAAACTTGGATCGTGGGGGTCCTCCGCTGAAGGTCACTTTTTACGGCGTACGGGGCTCGTGCCCGTGCCCATGCGAAGCCAACCGCCGCTATGGCGGCAATACCGCTTGCGTGGCATTGGAGGTACCCGGCGAGGATCCGATCGTCTTCGATCTCGGGACCGGGCTGCGCCTGTTCGGCGACACCCAACCCACCGACGGCACCTTCAAGGGCACCGCGCTTGTCACCCACATCCACTGGGACCACGTGCAGGGCCTGCCGTTCTTCCCGCCGATCCATCAGGTCGGCGCCGCCCTCGACATTTACGGCCCCCACCAGGAGGAGGGACCGCTGGGCGAGGTGTTCGGCGGGTTGATGTGTCGGCCCTACTTCCCGGTTCACTTCAGCGAGCTGGAGGGCGACGTCACCTTCAACGACGTCACCGACGAGGACGTGAAGATCGGCCGGGCCAAGGTCAAGGTCCGGCCCGTGCCCCACAACGGCCCCACCGTCGGCTACCGCGTCGACTGGGACGGCGTGAGCGTGGCCTACATCAGCGACCACCAGGCGCCGCACGACCTGAAGTCGATCGCGCCGAGCGTGCTGGAGCTGGCCGACGGCGTCGACCTCCTGATCCACGACGCTCAGTACACCCCGGCCGAGTTCGCCAAGAAGGAGACGTGGGGCCACTGCACGGTTGACTACGCCGTGCACGTCGCCGCTGAAGCCGGGGCCAAGCGGTTGGCGATGTTCCACCACGATCCTTCGCACAGCGACGAGGACCTCGACCGCCTCCTCGAAATGGCGCGCTGCGCCGCCCTGCACGTCGGCCTGCCTGAGGTCTTCTCGTCCTACGAGCGCCTCAGCGTTCAACTTGGCGAGTAGCGCCGACCCGCTCGACGTCGCCCGCCTCAAGGCGGTGATGGGGCACTTCGCCACCGGCGTCACGATCGTCGCCGGGATGGAGGCGGGTGAACCGCTCGGCTTCACCGCGCAGTCGTTCCACTCGTTGTCGATGGACCCGCCGCTGATCTTGGTCTGCCCCAGCAAGACGGTCAGCAGCTGGCCCCGCATCCGCACCGCCGGCAAGTTCTGCGTGAGCATCCTCGGGCGCGACCAAGAAGCGCTGTGCATGACGTTCGCCAGCAAGACGCTCGACAAGTTCGCCGACGCACCGTGGGCGCCCGCCCCGGTCACCGGCTCGCCCATGCTCGACAGTGCAATGGCGTGGATTGACTGCGAACTCGACGCCGAGCACGACGGCGGCGACCACACGGTCGTCGTCGGTCGGGTGGTCGACGTGGAGATCAACGAGGACGCGCCCCCGCCGCTGCTGTTCTACCGGGCCGGTTTCGGACGCTTCGAGTCATAGCCGCCGCGCTGCTCGGTGCAGTGTTCCTCGTTGCCGGTGTGACCAAGGTCGTCGATCGTTCGGTACCGGTCCTGCCATGGATCGAGATCGCGGTCGGCGGCCTCCTCGTCGCCCAGGTGGCGCTGCCGTGGACGGCCTACGCGGCCCTCGGCCTGCTGTTGGGTTTCACCGGGTGGCTCGTTACGCACCGGGGCACGCCCTGCGCCTGCTTCGGCGCGTGGTCGCGCCGGCCGGCCGGTTGGGTCGACGTGGCGCGCAACGTCGCGCTGATCTCCCTCGCCGTCGCGGTGATCGCGCAGCAGTAGCGTCGGCCGCCATGGTGAAGGTAACGAGCTCGAGCGAAATCGACGCCGTCGTCATCGTCGAGCCCGATGTGCACGGCGACGGGCGCGGCCGCTTCGTCGAGACGTACCGCCGCGAGTGGTTCCCGCTCGGCCACGAGATGATCCAAGCCAACCGCAGCGTGAAGCAGGCCGGCGCCATCGTCGGCCTGCACTACCACCTGCACCAGGCCGACTACTGGTACGTGGTGGCGGGCCGGGCCCGCGTGGTTCTGCACGACCTGCGGGACGGGTCCAAGACCGAGGGGTCGACGATGAGCTTCGACCTCGACGGCGACGTCGAGAAGGGCGTGTTCATCCCGCCCGGCGTGGCCCACGGTTTCGCGTCGCTCACCGACATGACGCTGATGTACATGGTCGACGGCTACTACAACTCGGCCGACGAGTTGGGCGTGGCCTGGGACGACCCCGACATCGCCGCCGACTGGGGGCTGGCTGACCCGATCCTGTCGGCGCGCGATCAGGCCAATCCGAAGCGGGCCGAGATCCCCGCGGCGCGCAAGCCCTACGCCAGCCTCCGCACGTAGTCCGACACCGGCGTCCGCCCGACAAGTCCGGTTCGCGGCATCGCGCAGGACGGCGCGACGGCGGCGGCGAACCTACGCGACAAGGAGCGCTGCGAGCGTCAGGAGCTGACCCATGTCGGAGTTGCGGGCGCTGGGGAACGAAAAGGTGCTGCGGTCCACGGCCGACGTCGCCGTGGCGCGCGAGCGAGTGCGGCTGCGGCGGATCAAGCGGCTGGCGTTGACGATCACCGCGGTCGACGTGCTCCTGTGGTCGCGGTGGGCGGGCGGTCATCCGGTCTACTTCGGGCTGCCGCACCTCGGTGCCCAGTGGGGGCCTCTCATCCCCATGACCCTGATCATGCTGCTCGTGGTGTCCTCGGTCCTGATCCCGATGGTGGGGATGGGCAAGTCGCCCCACGTGCTGTACCGCCCGGCCGAGATCGACGTCACGTTGGCCGACGTGAAGGGGGCGGCGGTCGTCGTCGAGGAAGTGGTCAAGTCGCTCAACCTCTTCCTGGCCCACAAGACGTTCAAGGAGCGCATGGGCGGCACGGCGCGCCGGGCGGTGCTGTTCGAAGGCCCGCCCGGAACCGGCAAGACGTACATGGCCAAGGCGATGGCCCGCGAGGCCGGCGTGCCCTTCTTGTTCGTGTCCAGCTCGGCGTTCCAGTCGATGTACTACGGGCAGACCAACCGCAAGATCCGCTCGTACTTCCGCCAGTTGCGCAAGTTCGCCCGGCGAGAGGGCGGGGCCATCGGATTCATCGAGGAGATCGACGCCATCGGCGGCACCCGCACCGGCATGGGGGGCGGCGGCGGCCGCGAGGGTGTCACCGGCGTGGTCAACGAGCTGCTGATCCAGCTGCAATCCTTCGACACGCCGCCGGTCGGACTGAAGCTGGTCGGCGGCGTCGTCGACCTCGTCAACCGGTGGCTGCCGTCGAGGCGCCAGGTTCACAAGCCGCGTGTCGCCCCGGCCAACATCTTGGTCATCGGCGCCACCAACCGGGCCGCCGACCTCGACCCCGCGTTGCTGCGACCGGGGCGGTTCGACCGATCGATCTACTTCGACCTCCCGTCGCGTTCGGGACGCCGCGAGATCATCGACTTCTACCTGGCCAAAAAATCGCACACCGAGGAGCTGGACGACGAGTCGTGTCGCGAGACGCTGGCGGCGATGACGTCGGGCTATACGCCGGTCATGATCGAGCACATCCTCGACGAGGCGCTGGTGTGGGCGCTGCGTCGGGGGGCCGAACAGCTGAGTTGGTCGGACATCCAGCAGGCCAAGATGACCGAGGAGATCGGGCTGGCCCAGCCCGTCGAGTACACCGAAGCCGAACTGCGCACGATCGCGACCCATGAGGCCGGCCACGCGACCGTCGCTCATCTCGTGGG
>JACDEA010000297.1 GCA_013816725.1 Actinomycetota bacterium | reverse complement strand
AACGTACCCCAGTACGACGCCTTCCACGGGTTGGGGAACATGTAGACCTCTTCGCGGTGTGAGATCTGCGGGATCCAGCCGTAGTACGCCGACACGATGGCGTCCTTGGGAAGATGTCGTTCCGCTTGCCGGAAGCTGGCGACCAGCTCTGAGTTGGGGTCGGCGATGAACGGGTGGCCCTTCCATAGCGGCGTCGGTCCCCACAGAAACGCGGTGACGACGGAGGCGACCACGACCGCGCCGACCGCGAGGCGGCGGAGCACGTCGTCGGTGAACCTGGCGATGCCGAAGATGGTGGCGACGATGATCATCGGCAGGATCAGGGTGCTGTAGTGGAAGTGGATGTCGTACTGGTAGCCGAACGAGGCGATCATGTTGACCGCCAGCGGCGCTGAGGCGATCAGCAGCACGCTGGGCGCCAACCACGCGGCGAAGGCCACCGGCAGGAACAGCTGCCACAGGTAGAAGAACCGCTTACGGGCCAACACGTAGGCGACGACCTCGCCGGGATGCGTGAGGAGCCTGCGCAAGAACCCGCCGGGTCCGCCGAAGGGAACGCGGCCGCCGTAGACGGTGCCCACGCCGTTGAACGCGGGGAGGATCCACCAGAAAGCAAGGATCAGATACACGCCCGATACCGCCGCGGTGATCTGGCCAACCCTGCGGTTGTGTTTGAGCGCGACATAGACGCCGAGCGCCAACGTCAGGAGCGCGACGTCCTCCTTCGTCAGCAACAGCAGCGCGACGCAGACGAAGTAGCGGATCCAACGCTCCTTCACAACGAAGTACATCGTGAGGAGGACGAGCGGGATCTCCAACGCGTCGGGGTGGAAGTGCTCGAGGTTGGTCCAGCCGAGGACAGGGTGCAGCAGGTAGACGACGGAGAGGGCCGCGGCCTGGGCCTCGTTGCCGAGCTTCTCGCGGGCGATGAGGAACGCAGGGATTGCGCCAAGGCCCAGGGCGACGGACTGCACGGTCAGGAGGACCTTGGCCGAGTCGATCACCCGGTACACGACGGCGAACGGGATGAGGATGAACGTGGTGTGGTCGCCGAAGAGCTGGCGGCCGTTGATGGTGACGAACGGGCTCTTGAGGTGGCTGAGCAGCCACACGCCCTGGTCGTAGATCCCGAGGTCGAAGGCCTGCGTGCCTATGGCGTCCTGCTGGCGGTTCGTCCAGTAGACGAACAACATGATGTAACCCAGGACCGCGATCGCGAGGAGGGAGCGGGCGCGATCGTCGCGCCGGATCGTCACCGGGTCGCTCAGCACAGGATCCACAGTCTTTCCGGTTGCCTCAGCGGCGACGGCGATGCTCCTCCATTCGCTTCCGGATGACCGCGCGTCGCTCCTGGAGTTCTCGGTGTGTGATGCCGGTGACGTCCTCCTTGAGACCCATCGACGCCTTCATCCCGTCGAGGTCGACCTCCATTCGGCGCGGGTCGATGCCGATGTCGCGGGCGATCTGCTCGCCGTGTTGGGTGGCGAAGTACGTCGCGACGTGCGTGATCTCGGCAAAAAGGTCTACGTCGGGGGCAAGGGTGCCGAGCGCGCCGTCGAGAAAGAGCATGTCCTTCACGAAGAGCATCAGCTCCTTGGGCATCCGTGCGCCGATGCCGAGCAGCGACTTGGTGATCTCGCGGATCTGGGCCATCAGCTCGTCGGCGGACATCTCGGTGGGGTCCATCACCGCCGGCTGGTCGAGCTTGAGGTCGATGATGAGCTGGTCGATGTCGGTGTCGAGCGGGAGGGCTCCGAGGTCGCGCAGCGCGGCGACCTGGGTCTTGACGTCATTGGTCGTGCCGCCCATCAGCAGGCGGAGGAATGCGAGACGTCGGTCCTCGGTGAGCCGACCGGTTATGCCGTAGTCGAGGAGGGCGACGCGCCCGTCGGCCATCACAAACAGGTTGCCGCCGTGGAGGTCGCCGTGGAAAACGCCGAACAGGACGGCGCCTTCGAGGAAGGCGACCATCCCCGCCCGCACCACCGCCGAGGTGTCGATGCCGGCCGCCTTCATGCCGGCCACGTCGTCGAACGAGAACCCGTCGAGCCGTTCCATGACGAGAACCCGGCGCGTCACCAGGTTCGGGTGCGGCCGGGGGACGACCATGGCCCGCTGATCCGTCTTGGCCAGAATCGCGGCGATATCGAGCATGTTCTCGGCCTCGAGGCGGAAGTCGAGTTCCTCCACGATCGTCTCGGCGAACAGCTCCACCAGCGCCGGGGGATTGGCCAGGGCCGAGATCGGGATGCGACCGACCAGCACCGGCGCAATCCAGCTCATGGCAGCCAGGTCGCGGCGGACCAGCGAAGCGACCTGCGGCCGTTGCACCTTGACCACGACCGACTCGCCGGTCTTCAGCGTCGCCGCGTGCACCTGCGCGATCGACGCTGCGGCCAACGGCGTGCGATCGAACGTGGCGAACACTTCGTCGAGGGGTTGGCCGAGGTCGCTCTCGACGACCTCGCGAACGCTCTCGAAGGTCTCGGCCTTGACCTGGTCGCGGAGTTTACGGAACTCGAAGACCAGTTCCTCGGGGAAGATCCCCTCACCCGAGCTGAGGATCTGACCGAGCTTGATGTAGGTCGGGCCGTTCTTCTCGAACGCCTGCTTGAGGCGGCGGGACAGACCGGCCCGCGACGCCGACTGATCGCCGGTGCGGCGCTCGCCGATGTACCACCCGGCCAGCGCCTTCCCCATCCGCCAGCCCACGGTGACGACCCGGCCGCCCGGGGGGAGCTTGCGGCGGCGCGTCAGCTTGGGCGCTTCGGCCGCGGTGGCCACCCGAACCTTGTCGAGGCCGCGGCGCCACACCATGGCGTCGGGGTCGACTGTCCACGGTCCGTGGTCGGTGAAGGCCCCGATAGCCAGGTCGGTCATCGCCATAGGCTCGCCGTCTCCGCCGAAAACCTCAAACCAGGCCGCGCCAACGGCCCACCCGGGCCTCATTCTGGAGGCAATAGGTCGCTGAATCGGCGACCTATTGCCTCCAGAACGGCAATCGCTCGACGAAAGCGGTCAGGTCGGCAGCGAAGCGGGCCGGGTCCTCCCAGCGAGGCGTGTGCCCGAGGCCGGGGTAGGCAATCAACGTCGCACTCGCCATGCGACGGAGCAGCTCCTCTTGCATGTGACGCCCGACGAGTGGGTCGGCGTCGCCCCACAGCAACAAAGCCGGCGCAGTGACGCGGCTGAGCTCCGCGAGGTCGTCGTACTCCTGCAACCCGGCGAACGTCTCTCGCCAGACGCGCGCCGGAACCTTCATCAGCTCGCCGGCCAGCGTGTCCAGGAGCGCCGGCGCGACGTCGCCGGAGGACGTGTCGATGACGAACGATCGTGCGAATGCCGGATCGATCGGGTCGTCCAGATTGCACACGACGGAATCGACGAACTCCCGCACCCCCGGGTCGTCGACGAGCGTGCTCGGTGATGCTTCGAGCACGAGGCCGGCGACGCGGTCTGGGTGTGCGATCGCGACGCGGCGGGTGACGAGGCACGAGCCGGAGTGCCCAACCAAGACGGCGGCCTCGATGTCGAGCGCGTCGAGCAGGGATATCGCGTCGCCTGCGAAGTCCTCGACGCGATACCCGGTGGCCGGCTTGTCGGAGTCGCCGTGGCCGCGCTGTGACACCGCGATGGTCCGGGTCGACTTAGGCATCCGGTCGAGAACCTGCTCGTAGGAGCGCCAGGAGTCGGTTGGCCCCGGCAGCAGCACGACAGGAGGTCGCGAGCCGTCGCCGCGCTCCGCATAGGACAGCGTCACGCCGGTCTCGAGTGTGATCGACGCTGGGGCCGTCGCCGTCGCCATCGCCGAAGCGTACCGAGGGGGTTG
>JACDEA010000296.1 GCA_013816725.1 Actinomycetota bacterium | reverse complement strand
GCGCTGGACGCAGTGGCCGCCATCCCGCGGGCGACCATCGCCGCCGTCGCCGGGTACGCGCTGGGCGGGGGCTGCGAGCTGGCGATGGCGTGCGACTTCCGCGTGGTGGGCGACAGCGCCAAGCTGGGTCAGCCCGAGGTGCTGCTCGGCATCATCCCCGGCGGCGGCGGCACGCAGCGCCTCACACGACTGGTGGGATCGGCCCGGGCCAAGGACCTCATCTTCAGCGGTCGCCAGGTCGGCGCAGCCGAGGCCCTGCACATGGGGTTGGCCGATCGCGTCGTGCCCTCCGATGAGGTCTTCGACGCCGCCGTGGCCTGGGCGGCGGAGCTGGCGGCGGGAGCAACAGCAGCGCAGGCCTTGGCCAAGCGGGCGATCGACGAGGGGCTCGACGGCACGCTCGAGGCCGGGCTGGCGTTGGAGGGCCAACTGTTCAACGACGTGTTCCTCACCGAGGACGCGGCGGCCGGCGTGGCCTCGTTCCGCGAGCACGGTCCCGGCCAAGCCCGGTTCACGGGCCGATAGTCACAAACGATGACCTCCCACGACGATCCTCGCTGGTACAAGCGGGCGGTGTTCTACGAGATCTTCGTGCGCGGTTTCTTCGACTCGAACGACGACGGGTGCGGCGATCTCAAGGGGGTCCTCCACAAGCTCGACTACCTCGACTGGCTGGGCGTCGACTGCCTGTGGCTGTTGCCCTTCTTCCAGTCGCCGCTACGCGACGGCGGCTACGACATCAGCGACTCGTTCACGGTGCTGCCCGAGTACGGCGATCTGGGAGACCTCGTGTCGCTGGTCGAGGATGCGCACCGCCGTGGCATGCGGGTGATCGCCGACCTCGTCATGAACCACACCAGTGACCAGCACCTGTGGTTCCAGGAGTCGCGCCAGGATCGCGACAACCGCCGGGCCGATTGGTATGTCTGGAGCGACGACGACCAGCAGTGGTCCGACGCCAGGATCATCTTCTGCGATGTCGAGCACTCGAACTGGACGTGGGACCCGCAGCGCGAGCAGTACTACTGGCACCGGTTCTTCAGCCATCAGCCCGACCTCAACTTCGCCAACCCCGAAGTGCAAGAGGCCATGCTCGAGGTCATCCGCTTCTGGCTCGACTTGGGGCTCGACGGCTTCCGTCTCGACGCGGTCCCGTATCTGTTCGAGCGAGACGGAACAACCGGCGAGAACCTGCCCGAGACCCACGACTACCTCAAGCGCGTACGCAAGGAGGTCGACTCGCTGTTCCCCGGTCGCGTCCTGCTGGCCGAGGCCGACCAGTGGCCGGCCGAGGTGGTCGACTACTTCGGCGCGGCGGGCGACGAGTGCAACATGTGCTTCCACTTCCCGCTGATGCCGCGGATGTTCATGGCCGTCAGCCAGGAGCAACGCCGGCCCATCGTCGACATCCTTGCGCAGACGCCGGCCATTCCCGACGAGTCGCAGTGGGGCATCTTCCTGCGCAACCACGACGAGTTGACGCTTCAGACAGTCACCGACGAAGAGCGCGACTACATGTGGTCGACGTTCGCCGCCGACCCGCGTATGAAGCTCAACCTCGGCATTCGCCGCCGCCTCGCTCCGCTGGTCGAGAATGACAAGCGCTTGGCCGAGCTGCTCCACGCCCTGTTGTTCAGCCTGCCCGGCAGTCCGATCCTCTACTACGGCGACGAGATCGGGATGGGCGACAACTGCTATCTCGGCGATCGCGACGGCGTTCGCACACCCATGCAGTGGTCGAACGACCGCAACGCCGGCTTCAGCCGGGCCGACTTCGCGCAGCTGTACCTCCCGCCGCTGATGGACCCGGTGTACGGCTACCAGGCGTGCAACGTGGAGGCCGCCATGCGGAGTCCTGGCTCGTTCATCCACTGGATGCGGCGAATCCTCGAAGTCCGCAAGCAGCACCCGCTGTTCGGCACGGGGAGTTTCGAGGTCCTCGACGTTGAGAACGCCGCGGTGCTCGCCTACCTGCGCCGGGAGGGCGACGACACCGTCGTGTGCGTGAACAACCTGTCGCGCAAAGCGCAACCGGCGCGCCTCTCGCTGCCGGCGTTGGCCGGACACGTTCCGGTGGAGCTGGTGGGTCGGGTCGAGTTCCCGGCGATCGGCGCGGACGCGTACCCGGTCACGTTGGGGCCTCACGGGTTCTACTGGTTCCAGTTGACGCCGCCGGCGTGAGCAGCGGCCTGTCAGGCGTGTTCGACCAGCTCGCGTAGCCGTCGCAGGTTCCCGCGCCACACGCGGGCCAGGATCGGCGCCGCGATACTCGCAACGACGCGGCCGCCGCGCCGCCTCGGGAAGTTCAGCTCTTCGGTCCAGGCGAAACGGGTCCGGTCGCCGGTGAGAGGACGAAGCTCGAAGCGGCCTTCGCCGGTCACGATGCCCACGTGGCGAATCGCCATCAGCTCGCCCTCCCGCCACTCGGTGACCTCCATGCGGTCGGTCATTCGCAGCGGGCCGATCCGCGTGTCGCATTCGAAGGTGGTGCCGACGCCCCCGTGCGAGGTCGACGTGAATCGGATCGCCTCGGCGTCGCTCATCCACCGGGTGTGACCGGCGATGTCGCGGATGTGCGCCCACACCACCGCCGGGGACGCCGAAATGTCGATACTGACGTGGATCGTCGCCACGGGCGGCCAAACTACTGGCGTGCTTGGTGACGTCGAGCGGCCGTCGAGGGTCCGCGCACAGCAGGAGGTGGCGCTGCGCGTCTATGTACGTCGGCAGGTGTACCCGTACTCGGCGTTCAACCGGGCGCGGCTATCCGCCGCTGGCCTCGGGCCCTTCGACGTCCGGGCGCCGGCCGACCTCGTCCGGCTGCCGCCGGTGACCTGGTCGGAAGTGGGCGACGGCGTCGACCTGGTCCTGCGGCCCCATCGAACGACGATCGCGCGCCTGGGCTCGCCCACGCTGGCCTTTCGCGTGCTCCTCGCCCGCGCGTTCGGCCGCGGACAGACGCTGAACCGGTCGGTCATCGACCCGATCTACCGTCCGATCTCCTGGATCGTGCAGGAAGGGGTCGCCGTCGGCATGACGGTGAACGACCTGGAACGGCTGAGCGAGATCGGTCGCCGTTGGCTGGAGGCAGCGGGCGTTCGCGGTACCGACGTGGTCGCGGGCGTGCTCCCGTCGGGCAGCGAACTGGATTACTGGCAACTCACGGCCGCCACCCGCCGGGCCGGCGTCCCCACCGCCCTGCTCCCCTCGGCGCCCTCGCTGGACGACGTCGTCCGCCTGCGGCCGACGGTCATCGCCGGGAGGCCGGCGGACGTCGTTGCGCTGGCGCAGGCCGCGGTGTGGAGCAACTCGCCGGCATTGAGCGCGGTCCACACGGTGCTGGTGACGGGCGAACTGCTGGACGACGACGTGCGCAGCACGCTCAAGCGCCTGCTGGGTAAGGACGCCCTCGTCCTCGGCGCGTGGGCCCCGGCCGGGGTTCGGGCGCTGTGGGCCGAGTGCCGGGGCGGCACGGGCTACCACACGTGGCCGGCGGCCGAACTGGTCGACGTGGTCGACCCGGCCACCTTCGAGCCGGTCGGGCCCGATGTCGAAGGCGAGGTGGTGTGGAGCGCGCTCGGGTGGGGCGGCTCGGTCGTCCTGCGGCTGCGCACCGGCGTACGGGCAGTTCTTGACGACGCCCGGTGCTCGGCCTGCGGCCGGACCACGCCGCGGATCGTCCCGGTCTCGGGGGGCGCGCCCAGCGACTTCGCACCGATCCTCGACGCGCACCCGGGTGTCGCTGCGTGGCAGGGCGAGTTGTCACGGCGCAACGGCGCCGAGGAACTCGTGGTGTTCGTGGCGCCGTCGCGCCCGGGTCACCCCGGGCGGCTCATCCACGACCTCGACGAGCGCCTGCGGGC
>JACDEA010000295.1 GCA_013816725.1 Actinomycetota bacterium | reverse complement strand
CGAGCTACGACGGCGAGCGCTGGCGGTCCGTCGGCGCCCGGGCAAGCGCCGCCCCAATCGGAGTGCACGAGCTCGTGGGTCAGCGCGGCGTTGCGGTCCCGGCGGCCGAGGCGCTTGTCGATGACGATCGCCTCCCGCGCGCCCTCGACGGCGTGGACGGCGCCGCCGGTGTCATCGGGGAGGGGCGCCAGGGCGAAGGTGATGTGCGGCCGGTCGCGGAGGGCCCGCCACGGGTTCCAGGCCGCTTCTCCGCTCACGCGCGGTGAGCGTACCGAGGGGGTGCGCGGCGCCGGCCGGGCGGTACCGTCGCGCCGGTGGCTCGCCGAGTTCTCGGTCTCATCAACTACCAGACGCCGATCTCGGCGCTACTGGAGGCGTCCGCCGGCGGATCGTTGCCGCGCGAACACGTCTGGGGATTCGACCGTGTCGCATCGCAGCTGTCGCTCGTCGACTGTGTGGTACCACGGCGCGGGCAGCGGCTCTCGGCGTACTCGGCGCAAAGGGTTACCGGTGACGTGGTGGGTGAGGCGGTGGCTGCGATGCGCTGGCGACCCGGCTCGGTGGTGTACGCCATGTCCCACACCTTGGTACGTGGGCTGGCAGCGCTAAGACGGCGCCGGGCAATACCCGGCACCGTCGTTGCCGTCGTGCACCCGCACCCGACGCTGCGCGACGGCTTCGACAAAAGCGTGCTGGGACTTGATGTGGCCATAACGATCAGCGCGCGGGTCCACGACGAGCTCGTCGCCGCCGGCCGCAGCCCCAACAGCACGATGCTGCTGCCGTGGGGACCCGACGTCGGGTTCGCTCACTACACATCGACCGGCGATAACGGGCTCGTCCTCAGCACGGGTAAGACGCACCGGGACCTGGCCACGCTCGCCGCGGGCGCCGAGGAGGCCGGCGTCCGCGTTCGCCACCTCGGCGTCGTGCCGCCCGGAACGGACACCCGCTCGATCGAGGTCGTTCCCGCGTGGCCCAACCTGAGGTGGCTAGAGGATCTCCAGTCGTGCGCTGTGGTTGCGATACCGCTGTTGTCTGCGGCCGGGACCGTGGGTCTGACCGAGCTCAACGCGGCGCTGGCCGCTGGCAAGCCTGTGGTCATGACCAAGAACCCCTACATCGATGTCGATGTCGAGGCGATTGGGTGTGGACGCACGGTGCCCGCCGGCGACGTCGATGGCTGGTGCGGTGCGCTGCGCGACCTGTTGCTCGCCGACGGACAGCAGCGGATCGAGATGGGATCGCGGGGACGTGCCTTCGCAGAGGAGCAGTGGAACGCTGACGCTTTCGGTGAGGGCGTCGCTGCGATACTCGCGGCAGCGTGAACCGTGTCGTTCTGATCACCGGGTTGGTCCTGGCGAGCGCCGCTGCCGGCGTTGTCGCCACCGGCTCGGTTATCAGCGGCCTTCCCGTCGCGCTGGCCCTCGCTGTGGCCGGCTTCTTGGCGCTGGTCCCGGTCGCGTTCGGTCGGTGGATCGCGCTGACAGCGCTTCTGCTTGGTTGGCTCATGCTCGAGGATCTGTTCCGAAAACTCGCCGGTAACGACGTGCGCTTGTATTTCGTGAAGGACGCGATCTTCGCCCTCGTTCTGATCTCAATGGTGTCGGATAACGGGCTACGCGGTAAGTGGCGGGCCGCTACGGGTTCTTCGCGGCTGTGGCTGTACGCGCTGATCGGCTGGGGCGTGACGCGCTCGTTCCCGCCGAGCAGTGATTTCCGGACGCCGCTGATCGGGTTACGTCTCGACTTCCTCTATGTCCCGCTGGTGATCGCCGGTTACGCCATTGCATCGGACCGCGAGCGCCTCAAGCGATGGTGGCGAGGCATCGCGGTCCTGGGCGCGGCGACCGGTCTCGTCGGTGTGATCCAGGCGTCGATCGGACCAGGCTTCCTGGCCCCCTCCCGCGATGCTCCCGGACTGCCGTTCCTGAACCTGGTCCGTGGCCTGCCCGGTCAGGCCGAAGTGTTCCGGCCCAGCGGTACGTTTGTGGATCCCGGTCGCTTCCTCGCCGCGATGATCGTATGCCTGGCGATTGGCCTTGCTGCGGTGATCGTGCGGCGACGCGACCGCCGGGCTACGGCTGCGGTGGCGGTGATGGCTGCGGCGGTGTGGGTCTCGGGCGGACGAACCGGGATGCTTGTGGCAACGGGCCTTATCTGCGTCGCGGCGGTGGCTCCGTCGTGGGCGGCGAGGCGCACATCGTTCGTTGGGATCGTGCGGATCGTCGCGATCGCGGCCGTCGCGCTGGTCACGTTGCCCGTTGTCGCTCCAGACCTCTACACGAGTCGTCTCGCCTGGTATCGCGACACGCTTGATCCGCGCTCCGGTCGGAACGAGTGGTCTTTCCTGTGGACGAACTACAGCAGCGACACCGTGCGAGGCATCGGCATAGGCGGTCCGGTGGGGAACGGCACAGGGACTGAATCGCTCGGGCGGCAGTACGTGTACGGAGGCAGCGAAAGGTCGACCACCGGTCTGAACAAGGTCGAGGGCGGCTGGGCTGCCATAGCGGTGGAGTGGGGATGGGTCGGGCTGTTTCTGTGGGTCGGATGGACAATCTCGTGGCTCGGTCGTCTCCGGCGCTGCGTACGGGCGGCGCGACCTTCACCGTTCGCAGCCGGCGGCGCCGTGCTGTTGGCGATCGTGTTTTTCGACCTGGTCGTCGGGTTCTTTGGCGGGCTCCAGGGCTTCCAGAACTACATCGAGAACGCGTACTTCTGGCTGATCTCCGGAATGATCCTGGGGCTCCCCGCGCTGGCCAGCGGGCGCGCGAGCGACGCTGAGGGAGTCGGGGAAGCCCTAGCCGTCGTCGAGTAGCGGGCCGTAAATGGCGGCGGCTCGTGAGCTCAGGTCAGCAGCCAGTCGATGACGTTCTCGCGGCTCACAGCCGGTCGAGAGCGCGCTTGTAGCCGTCAGCTTGGTCCGGTGTCAGTTCCTTCGACACCCGCAGGAAAATCACGCCGTGACGCCAGTGGTATTCGTTGAGCATCGCATTGCCATGCGTGATGCTGTCGACGTAGTCGTATCGCTTCTGTGCGTCTGTCTCGGTCCCGAACACCTCGACAGATCCACCGCCCGTCACGTCGAAATCGGTCTGCGTCTCGACACGCGTGTCATGCCAGCTTGCCTTACTGGTGTAACCGCCCGGGCGGCCGAGCTGATCGTTGGGGTCATCCGCCGCCGTGTACACCGTGGTCTCGGCTATCGGCAGGCCGTTCGTCTTCAGGTTGGCCACGATCTCGCCGGCGGTGCGTGCCTTCGCCGCTGGGGAGGTGACGGTCGTCGCTGCGCTGCTCGCCACAGCGGTATCCACCGGTTTGTCGTCGCCCTTTCCGCAGGCGCCGGCAGTCAGCACGAGGGCAATGACAAGAGCAGCAGCGATCTTCATTGGCGTTTCGCAGGCCGGTCGACCGGTGACGTCCCGTCGAGCGTAGCGATGAGGAGTCAACGGTTCGCTGCTGCAGCGTTGAGGAGCCGGTAGACCTTGCGGGTGTCCCCTCTGACGAGGGTTCCGCTCCGGTCTTTTGCGACACGCATGGCCGCTTCGCGAAGGAGTGCGCGATCGCCGCCAGCCGCATCTACTAGCCGAGCCGCCGCCTCGCGGAGCGGCACCTCTCCGACGACCAGAGTGTTTGCATCGGCGATCAAATCATCGGGGCTAACCAGCCATTGTTCAGTTGGTGCGATCCCGCGGTCCGAGGTGACAGGAGGCAGGTCGCGGCCACAGTGCTTGCAGACGACGGCTGCGCGTTGGATCGCTTCGGCGCAGAAGGGGCAAGTCGTGCGCGCGGTCCGCTGCGCGGCCCGCTGCTCGGCGTACTCAATCGTGCCGGGTTGTGCCGACGCTGCCGACGCAGCCACCAAGCCAGCGAT
>JACDEA010000294.1 GCA_013816725.1 Actinomycetota bacterium | reverse complement strand
GGCCACGATCGGCGTGCAGGCGCTGTTCGCCGCCGTCGTGGTCGTCGCCGTCGGCGGCTTGTTCTACCGGTCCGACCCGGCCCGCTCCGCGCCCGCCGTCACCGTCGCCATCGCCCTTGCGTTCGGTCTGGCCGCGGCCGCGCCCGTCCTCGTCCGCCGCCTCGGGCTTGTCGAGGTCATCTTCCTGCTCGGCCTCGTCGGCGTGTACGACGCCAGCGCGTTCCTCGTGGGGACCGGCGCCACCCGCCCGTGGGAGGGCCCCGTCGCCGGCGTGGCCTTCATGTTCGCGGTCACCCTCGCCGCCGCCGCGGTCTTCGTGCCGCCCTTCGACGGCGTGTCACCGTGGCTACTGGGCGCGCTGGCCGCCGCCACCGCGCCGCTCGGGCCGGCGGCCGCCGACAAGCTGCTCGGCGACGGCAACGCCCGCACCCCCGCCGTCAGACGCCTCGACTCACTCCTGGTCCTCGGCCCCCTGTGGGCCGCCCTCGCCTACGCCCTCGTCTGATGAAAGCGTTGGCTAGAAGAAGATCGAGAACAGCACGTACAGGATGGCGGTGAGGACGAAGCCGGCGATGATCGTGTCGCGGTGCGTCTCCATGTAGCGGCGATGCGGCGCCTGGCCCGTGCCGCCCAGCACGCCGAGCGCGTTCAGCTCGAGAAGCAGGATGATCAGGAAGCTGACCCCCATGAACGCGCCGCGCTTGCTGCTCTCGCTCGTGTCGAAACCGGCCTGCACAGCGAAGTGGCTCGTCGCCCCCATGAAGAACAGCATCGGGATCGAGAACAACGTGTTGGTGCGTGAGGCCAAGAGGCCCTTGCGGCCGGCCGCCGCCGGGTCGGCGCCCGCCGGCAGGTTCCCCTGCGCGTTGGCGATGATGATTTTCTGATTGGGCCAGATCACCAGCCACACGTTCAAGAACATGATCAGGGCCAGCACGATGCCCGTCGAGATGCTGATCCCGCCCGCCGACTTGAAGTAGTCGCCGTTCAGCTGGTCCTGGAAGGCCAGGATCGAAAGGCCGAACAACACTGTGAGCACCGCGGCCCAGCGGAACCACCACAGCGCCCGGGGTACGAGTTTGGCGATCGCCTCGGTGCGACCGGCCGCTTCGAACGTCGCGAACGACGGGACCTGCACGAAGTTGAAGTAATACAGCAGCCCGATCCACGTGACCCCGGCGAGGTAATGACCCCACCGGGACAAGATGACACCGCCGTCTCGGGTGAAGATCGCAATATCGGCCAGGATCGCCACAGTTACCTCCGTCTACTGGGCCGCACCTGTCGTCGCGGCGCTCGGAACGTACCACCCCCGTCGAAGCGCGTACCGGGACCGATACCATCCTCGGTGGATGCCTCGGAAAGCGCCTAGCCCGAAGCGGCGGGTCGTCCTCGTCGTCGACGACGACGACATGATCCGCCGACTCGTGCGTACCGTCCTGGAGGCCGACGACCTCGAGGTCGTCGAAGCGTCCAACGGCGACCGCGCGCTGGAGATGGTCGCCAGCGCCCAACCGGCGATCATGGTCCTCGACATCATGATGCCGGGCCTCAACGGCGTAGAGGTCTGCCGCCAGGTCGATCACGACAAGGTCAAGGTCATCATCCTCACCGCCCGCGACGACCCCGTCCTCGAAGAAGACTGCCGGGCCGCCGGCGCCGACGCGTTCATCACCAAACCGTTTTCCTCCATCGAGCTTCTGGACCTGATCGACGAACTGGCCCCGGCCAAGTGACCGATGCCGAATTCCCCACGCTCGACACCAACGGGATGGAGGCCGACGCGCCGCCGCCGAGGTGGCCAAGATGGCGGGGGACCCAGTTCGACCCCGACGTCGTGCGGACCTTCCTTCCGATCGTCAGCCGCTTCTCGTCGCAAGCGTCTGCATAACCCCGGGTAGCTTGGGGGCGTGCCCGAGCTGGGAGACCGTTGGCGCGACCTGGGGGAGTTCATCCGCGAGCAGCGGAGTAACAACCGCCTGTCCCTGCGCAGCCTGTCGCAGCTGGCCGGGATCTCCAATCCCTATCTCAGCCAGATCGAGCGTGGCCTGCGCAAGCCCTCGGCCGAGATCCTCCAACAGATCGCCAAGGCTCTCCGCATCCAGGCCGAGACCCTCTACGTACGAGCCGGCATTCTCGAGGAGCGCCCCAGCGAGCGCGATCTGGAAGGCGAGATCCTCCGCGACCCGTTCCTCACCGAGGACCAGAAGCAGACGCTGATCAAGGTGTACCTGTCGCTCCGCCACGAGAACGAAGACCGTCTGGTGTCGCCCCCGTTGGAGGCCGTCGAACCCGACACGGCCGACTGACTCGGCGCCACGCCGCGCTCCCGACGGTTCATGAAAGCGCGGGGTGATGTTCGTACGCTGACGTTGTGCCCGAGACCCGTCGTTTCTCGCCCCTGCTCATAGCCACGATCAGCATTGCTGTCCTCTACATCGCATCGGCGGTCGCGCTCGGCACGCCGCCCGGCGCGTCGGACAGCGGCGCCACGATCGTCGGGTGGCTGCGGGACCATGGCGACAACGTCCGGCTTGCGCTGTGGTTCACGACGCTCCTCGCCGTCCCCCTCGGCGTGTATATCGCTATCGTGCGCGACCGGCTCCCCGCGGTTTACCGCGACGTCTTCACGATCGGCGCGACCGCGTTGATCGCCACGGCCATGGTGCAGGCCTGGTTCATCGCCGGCATGGCCTGGCACGCCGACCAGCTGCAGCCAGCGACGGCGCGCACGTTGCTCGACATCGCCAGCTACTGGGGTCCGGTGCTCACCGGAGCGACCATGCTCATGCTCGGTCCGGTCGCGCTGCTCGCCCTGCGCGGCGAGGCCGGCTTGCCGCGCTGGCTCGGATACATCGTCGGCGTCACCTTTCTCGAACAGCTCGTCGAGACGATCACGGTCTTCGGCAAGGACGGTTTCACCGCGCCGGGCGGTCCCATGAACCTGATGCTCGGCGCCGGCCTGTTCATCGTCTCGATGATCGCCATCGGGATCGCGCTGTCGAGGCTCGCCGGGGCCGACCTCGGCCGCACCACATAAAGTTCCCCCCGGTTCTTCGTTGGGAAGAACCCCGCCACTCCTGACGTTGGGAACTCCGCGTGCGAAGCCTGGCCATCCTCTCGATGCACACGTCGCCGCTGGCCCAGCCGGGCACCGGCGACGGCGGCGGAATGAACGTCTATGTGCGCGAGCTGGGCGCCGCTCTGGCCCGGGCCGGCGTGAGTGCCGACATCTACACCCGCGCCGCTGGTGAAGACCAGGCCGACATCGTCAACGTCGAACCCGGCCTCCGCGTCCACCATGTCGCCGCCGGGCCCCGCGCCCCCGTCGACAAGAGCGCCCTGCCCGACCTCGTCGACGACTTCGCCGCCGGCGTCCTCGATCGTCTCACCGACCATCGGGCCGACGCGCTCCACGCCAACTACTGGCTCAGCGGCGTGGCCGGCCACAAGCTCAAGCACAGCCTCGACCTCCCGCTGGTTTCCACGTTCCACACCCTCGACCGGGTCAAGGCCGACGACGGCGACGACGACGGCCCGCGTGCCGCGGCCGAGGCCGAGGTCATCGGGTGCTCCGACGCGATCCTCGCGTCGTGCGCGGTGGAGGCGCACCAGCTGCGGGACTTGTACAACGCCGACCCCGGTCGCATCGAGATCGTGGCGCCTGGTGTCGATCACGCGTTCTTCGCTCCCGGCGACCGGGGCCAGGCCCGGCGAGCCCTGGGCTTGGCCGAGACCGGGCCGCTCTTGCTCTTCGTCGGGCGCATCCAACCGCTGAAGGGGCTCGACGTCGCGGTGTCGGCGCTGGCCGACCTCGGTCGCGCCGCCCATCTGGTCGTCGTTGGCGGACCGAGCGGTCCCCGCGGTGACGACGAACTGGCT
>JACDEA010000293.1 GCA_013816725.1 Actinomycetota bacterium | reverse complement strand
CGGCGTCGGGGGCCGGCAGGAATCCGCGGTCCACCAGCACGGCCGGTCCTCCGGCGTCGAGCAGCAGCGGCGTCACGACCCGTACGCCCGGGACTCCCTGGAGAACGTCGCCTCGAACCACGATGTCCCGGCCACCGTCGTAGCGCCCCCGGGCCACGACGTGCCGCTCAGCCAGCATCGCGACGTCAGCCGTCTCCCGCGTGAGCGCCACTGGTGGTGCCCGTCGTGCCGCCTCGATCATCAGGTTGGCGGCCTGCCGCTCGTGCCGACGGCTCAGTTGCCAGACGCCGAGCCGCGTGAAGCCCGCCGCGCTCAGCAGCAGCAACGCCATCGTGGCTCGGCGGACGGTGGGTGACATGGCCTGTGCGAGACGGAGGACGGGGCGCGGTCCGGCTCTTGCCTCCCGCCGAGCAGGCTCCCGGACGACCGCAACTTAACCATGGCTCGAACGCTGGCGAGGTGGACGGTGCGGACCTTTCGGCCTGCGGTCATGGCCGCCGTGGCGGCGTTGGTCTTGGGCGGCGTGGCTGCCGCTCAGGCGGCGCCGCGCGGGCTGGTGGAGGTGCCTGATGAGTCGGGCCGCCGGGGTCTCTGGGGAGCGCTCGGTGTCGGGGCCGGTGGCGAGTCGTTCGACCGGCGTGACGGCGGCGGCTACAACGGCGACCTCTACCGGCCCACCATCTCCGCCCGCCTCGGCGGCACGCCGAACCGCTATCTTCGACTGGGCGGCGAGATCCTCGGATGGATCGACGATCAGGGCCGGCGGACCGAGTCGATCACCAGCTTCCTCTTCATCGCCCAGCTCTATCCCGCGCCGCGAACCGGGCTCTACGTCAAGGCCGGCCTAGGGCTCGGGCGGAGCGAGGTCGACTTCGACCAAGGGTTCGGCGTCGGCGACACCGGCTTCGCCGGATTGGTCGGCGCCGGTTGGGAGGTGCGCGTCGCTCGCCGCGTGTACCTCAACCCGGCCGTCGATCTGGTCCAGCAGCGCTACTCCAGCCGGAGCGGCCAGCGATATCGCGAGCGGATCGTGAACTTCGGGGTGGGTGTCCTCTTTCAGTCGGGCCGGTAGCGTCGAATCGTCTCGTCGCCACGCGGCCCTCACCGGAACTGGCATGACGAGGGTGCAATCATGAAACGCTCCGGATCTCTAGGTGCATCGGCGGCACGCGCATGGGCGGGGGTCCTGCTCTCGCTCGGGCTGGCGAGCTGCAGCGGCGATCTGACCCTGCCCGGCGGGTCCGCCGACGGACTCGTGTTGCAGGTCGTCAATGGGGACGGTCAGGAGGGGACCGTGGGCGAAGAGCTGGGAGATGTCGTCGTCGTGCAACTCCAGACGGACGCCGACGTCCCGGTCCCCATGCCCAACCGCCGCGTGGCTTTCGTCAGCTCAGGTGTCGGTTCGCCGAAGTTCGATCCCGACACTGCCCTCACCAACAGCCAGGGACAGGCCTTCACCCGCTGGACCCTTGGCACCGCATCCGGGGACTACACCGCCGAGGCGAAAGTCGTCGCCGAGGGCGATACCGTCGTTGTCCAGGCGCTGATCCGGGCCAAGGCGTTGGCCGGCCCTCCCGACACGATTCGCGCGGTGGGCCCCACCACCCAACCCGGCCGCCGCGGCCAGACGCTCGCCGATTCGCTCTCCATCATGCTGGTGGACCGGTTCGGTAACGCGGTGGGAGGCCACCAGGTAGCCTGGAACGTGGAGGGCGACAAGGACGGGGAGCTGAGCCAGTCGACCGCGACGACCGGCGCCGATGGCGTGTCCAGCGTCACCTGGACGCTCGGCTCTCGCAATTTCTTGCAGCAGGCCGCCGCCCGGGTCGACGTCGTGACCGGGTCGCCGATCGGCTTCGCCGCCGTCGTCTTGCCCTGACCCGGCCTGTTGTGGCGACCCAGCCACAACGGACCCGCCGGTCGCGGCAAGCCCTTCACGGGTTGCCGCTTGCGAGCCGCCAGCATGGATCTCCGGGGGCACGCATCGTGCTTCCTGAGGATTGACGGCCCACGGGGGATTCCCGGCCGGCCGCGCCTGCCCCCCAGGGGCATTCCTTTCAACCCGATCCCTCATTGACCTCGACCCGTCGACGTCTCGCGTCTCTGATCGCGTTCGGTACGGCGCTGGCCACGTTCGCCTGCGGCGGCGACGGGCTCACCGTTCCCGAAGACGCGCGCCCCACGACGGTCGAGATCGTCAGCGGCAACGGGCAGTCGGCGGATGCCGGCGCTCCGCTCGGCGAGGACCTCGTGGTGGTGGTGAAGGACGCGGTGCAGCGTCCGGTCGAAGGGCAGGCGGTGACGTTCTCGATCGACGCGGGCGGTGGCGCGGTCGCCCCAGCCATGGCCGTGACCGGTGCCGACGGCCAGGCGTCCACGGCTTGGACGCTGGGCACCGCCGCGGGTCAGCAGCGCGTACAGGTCCGGGTTGCCGGCACCAACATTCCGACGCCCCTGCTGGCCAACTTCAGCGCATCTGCCCTCACCGGCGCCGGCGCGATCCTCGAGCTCGTGAGCGGCGACAACCAGCGGGCGGCCGTGGGCTCGGCGCTGCCCGATCCGCTCGTCGTCCGGGTGACCGATGCGCAGGGGAACCCCGTGGCCGGCGTCACGGTGGACTGGACCGCCGGAGGCGGCGGCACGATCGATCCGGCCACCGTGGTCACCGACGCCGACGGCCGGGCTACGGCCGAGCGGGTGCTAGGCACGTCGGCGGGGACCCAGACGGCGCAGGCCGCGTCGGGGGACCTTACCCCGGTCGGATTCATCCACACCGCCGAGGCCGCGAATCCCACCTCGCTCCGGCTGATCTCGGGCAACGACCAGACGGGGGCGGTCGCCGCGACGCTCGCCGACTCGCTGGTGGTTCGCCTCGAGGACGGGAACGGCAACGGCGTCGGCGGCAAGCCGGTCACCTGGGTCGTGGCCACCGGCGGTGGCACGGTCAGTCCGGTGACGGCCACCACCGATCCCAACGGTTTGGCCGCGACGCAGTGGACGCTCGGCCCCGCCGCGGGCTTGAACCAGCTCAACGCCGTGTTCTCGGGGCTGCCGTCCGTGGCGTTCGCGGCCACCGCCGGGGCGGGCGGCGCATCCAAGCTCGCGTTCATTCAGCCACCGGTCACCTCCAGCGCGGGCAGCGCTATCGCGCCGCCGGTCCGGGTCGCCATCCAGGATGCCGCCGGCAACACCGTGACGTCGGCGTCGGACGCGGTGACGATCGCCATCGGGACAAATCCGGCTGGCGGCACGCTGTCGGGCACCGTGAGCGCGAGCGCGGTCGGCGGCGTGGCGACGTTCTCGAATCTGTCCATCGACCGGCCCGGCGTCGGGTATACGCTGACCGCGTCGGCCGGCGGCCTCGCGGGCGCCACCAGCCCCGCGTTTGATATTCTCACCGGGAACGCCAACCGGCTCGTGTTCATCACCGATCCCACCGACCGCGTGGTGGGCCAGCCCTTCTCGCCCGACATCCAGGTGCAGGTCCAGGATGCGGGCGGCAACCCGGTCCTCACCGCGACGAGCCCGATCACGATCGCCTCATCGGTCGGCGGCTCGCTGGGCGGCACCGCGGTGGCGAACCCGGTCCTCGGCGTCGCTACCTTCCCGAACCTGTCGATCTCCAAGGCCGGACAAGCCTACACGCTCACGGCGCTCTCCTCGGGCGTCGTCAGCAGCACGAGTCCGAGGTTCACCGTGACGGAGGCCGCGACGACCGTCGAGATCACCACCCTCAATCCTGCGAGCTCGGCGGTGCCCGGACAGAACGTGACGGTGGGCTACAACGTCGACGTCACCCCGCCCGGTGCTGGCCAACTCGGCGGGTCGGTCACGGTCAGCGATGGGACGACGAGTTGCATGGGTGTCATCAACGGCGCGGGCATGGGC
>JACDEA010000292.1 GCA_013816725.1 Actinomycetota bacterium | reverse complement strand
GATCTGGCCAGTGCGCCGCCCGCGCTACGGGCGTCGAGGGCCTTGAGCGTGTCGTCGGGGAGCCGGGATCCGCAGGCGGCGGCCATCAGGGCGAATACCACGAGCCCGACAACTCCCAGCTTCGGCCGCATGGTGGTGGCCTCCCTTTCGACGGTCAGCCGAGATTAGAACTTGTTCTCATCGGTGTCACTCGCGGTTCAGCGGGCCGTCACGCGGTGCCCAGATAGGCGCGCTGCACATCCTTGTTGGCCCGGATCTGCGCCGGGGTGCCCTCGGCCAGGATGCTCCCGAAGTCCAGGACGTGGATGCGCTTCGAAACGCGCATCACCAATTCGACGTCGTGTTCGACGAGCAGCACGCCCACGCCGCGCCCGCACAGCGCATCGAGGAGCGCGGCCAACTCGTCGGTCTCGCCTTCGTCGAGCCCCGACGACGGTTCGTCGAGGAGCAAGAGATGCGGTCCCGCCGCCAGCGCGCGAGCCAACTCCAGCAAGCGGGCCTGGCCGGTGGGTAGCTGGTCGGCGCGCGTCCGGGCCATGTGGCGCAGCCCGACGAGTTGCAGGATCTCGGCCGCCGTTGCCGCGGCGTCGACACTGTCGCCGTTGCGAGTGCGCTGCTGATCGGCGGCCACCAGCACGTTGTCGTACACGGACAGTGAACCAAACACCTCGAGCCGTTGGAACGTACGGCCGATGCCGAGGCGGGCGCGTTGGTAGGGCTTCAGCCCCGTGATGTCGCGGCCTTCCAGCTCGATGCTTCCGCGGTCGGGAGCCTGCAGCCCGCACACCGCGTTGAAGAGCGTCGTCTTGCCGGCGCCGTTGGGCCCGATGAGCCCGGTGACGGCACCGCCGTCGACGTCGAGGCTCACGTCGACGAGCGCCTTGAGCCCCCCGAAGCTGACCGAAACGCCGACGACATCGAGCAAGGCCATGCGGACCTTGTTGTAACCGTCACGAGAACTTGTTTCAATTCGCGCATGCAGATTGACCTGCCGCCCGAAGACGATCCCCGCCGCGAGAAGGTGCGGGCCTGGCTGGAAGAGCATCCGAACCCGACGGGCCAGCAGCTGGCCGAGGCCGGGTACGTGGTCCCGCACTGGCCGGCGCCGTGGGGGCTGGACGCCGACCCCGAGCTGCAGCTGATCATCGACGACGAGTTGCGGCGCGCCGCCGTGTCCCGTCCGACCAACCCCATCGGCATCGGTCACTGCGGCCCCGTCCTCGTCGTGCATGCAAGCGACGAACAACGCAAGCGCTTCCTCCCCCCGATGCTGTCGGGCGAGGAGATGTGGTGCCAGCTCTTCAGCGAGCCGGGCGCCGGTTCCGACCTGGCCAACCTGTCGACCCGCGCCGTGCGCGACGGCGACGTCTACGTCATCAACGGCCAGAAGATCTGGACGTCGCTGGCCCAGGTCGCCAAGTTCGGCATCCTCATCGCCCGCACCGACACCGACGTCTCGAAGCACGCGGGCATCTCATACTTCATCATCCCGATGGACCTACCCGGCATCGAGATCCGGCCCATCCGCAACATGATCGGCGGTGCCGAGGACGCCGGCTTCAACGAGGTGTTCTTCACCGACGTGCAGATCCCGACCGAGAACCTCATCGGCGAGTTGAACAACGGGTGGGCAATGGCCAAGCAAACGCTGGCCAACGAGCGGGTGTCGTTGTCGAAGGGCGGCGTGCAGTGGGGCTACGGCCCGACGGCGCGCGACCTGGTCCCGCTGGCGCAGTCGTTGGGCGACCGCATCGGCGCCGTCGAACGCCAGCGCATCGTCGAGGCGTACATCGAAGGCGAGATCCTCCGGTTCCACCACCTGCGGCAGGTGTCCGCCGCCGTGAACAAGACGCCGGGGCCCGACGCGTCGTTGCGCAAGGCGCTCAACGACCCGCACGGCAAGCGAGTCTTCAACCTGGCCAAGGACCTGATGGGCGCCAACGGGATGCTCGCCGACCCGGAGGGCTTCGACGTGTGGTCCCGCGGTTTTCTCTTCAGCCCGGCCCTAACTGTGGGCGGAGGCACGTCGGAGGTGCTGCGCAACGTGATCGCCGAACGCATCCTCGGCCTACCGCACGACGTCGACGTCGAACAGGGCAAGACGTGGGCCGAGACCCGCGGCGGCGCGGTGACCACACCGTGACGACGTCCACCGATCCCACCGACGTCGTTACCCGGTTCTGCGCGGCATGGGGCGAAGGCGACCTCGACGCCGTCCTCGCGTTCTTCACGGCCGACGCGGTGTACCACAACATCCCGCTCGACCCCGTGAACGGCGTCGACCAGATCCGGGCAACCATCGAAGGCTTCAGCGCCGGTGTCGACAAGGTCGAGTTCCGCGTGACCAACATGGCCACGAACGGCAACGTCGTGCTCACCGAGCGCGTCGACGCGTTCGTCACCGCGGCGCGGACGATCGAGTTGCCCGTGATGGGCACCTTCGAGGTAACTCCCGACGGCAAGATCTCCGCCTGGCGCGACTACTTCGACCTCAACCAGTTCATGTCGCAGATGACGCCGCCCACCACCTGACCCAGGGAGTTACCGGCTATGTCGCGTGTCGGTCGACGAAGTCCAAAATGCGCCGCCAAGAATCTGCGCACGCCTCTTCGTGGTCGCCGAACGTACGGTCGAAATAGCTGTGCGGCGCATCTGGGTACACGTGCAGCTCCGCTTCCACTCCCGCGGCGCTGACGTCGGCGGCGAATTTCTCGACCTCGTCGACGGGGGTGAAGTCCTGCCCGGCTGCGAGTATCAACAACGGCGCGTGCATCCTCGGTATGCGGTCGGCGACTCGTGAGGGCACGCCATAGAAGCCGATGCAGCCCTTGAGGTCATAACCCGACGCCGACTGGCCCCACGACAACGCGCCGCCCATGCAGAAGCCGACGGTGAATACCGAGGCGACGTCGACACCGGGGAGCGAACGCAACCACTGCGCCGCCGCGCCCACGTCTTCGGTGACGGACCGGGGATGCATCTTCTCGACGTGCTCGCGGAACGGAAAGTCTTCGCCCCGGTCGCTCGTATCGGCTGTCCGCCCGAAGTAGTCGATCGCGATTGAATGCATCCCGACCTCGGCGAAGCGGCGCGCCAACTCCTTGTAGAAGTCGTGGAGGCCGCGCACGTCAGGCAGCACGATCATCGCTCCGTTCGACGGCGCGTCGGGATGGGCGAAATAGGCGTCGACTTCGGTGCCGTCGGCCGAGGTGAGCTTGACGTCGCCGTGGTTACTGGCGCCGCCGCGAACCGGAGGAAGGGGCGGACGGGCGCTGTCGTCGTAGCACATGCGCTTTATGCGTCGACGGTGCTCTTGTGCATGCGTTCGGTCACGTCGATGTACTCCTCGACCATCTCGAAGATGACGTCCCGGCAGGACTTGACCTCGTTCATGCGGCTGACGATCTGCCCGACGGGCATGCCCGCCATCTCCTTGTTGCCCGACCGCGCGATCCGGCGCATGGCTTTGGAGTTGAGGATGAACTGCAACGGCATCGGCAGCGTGCCGGGAGACTCCGGCGCCTCCCACGCTTCGGTCCACGCCGTGCGCAACATGCGCGCCGGCTTGCCGGTCATGGCTCGCGATCGGACGGTGTCGGTCGACGTCGCCGCCAGCAGCTTCTCCTGGATCACCGGGCCCGAATCCGACTCCGCCGTCGTCAGCCAGATCGACCCCGTCCACACGCCTTCGGCGCCCAGCGCGAGCGCGGCGGCCATTTGCCGGCCGGTACCGATGCCGCCGGCAGCCAGGACCGGAACCGGCGCCACTGCGTCGACGACGTCGGGCACCAGGACCATGCTCGACACTTCGCCGGTGTGGCCGCCGGCCTCGTAGCCCGACGCGACGATGATGTCGACGCCTTGCTGCACGTCGCGCACCGCCTGTTGCACGCGC
>JACDEA010000291.1 GCA_013816725.1 Actinomycetota bacterium | reverse complement strand
ACCGGTACTAGGCGATACCCGCGCCGCAGGCGACGCAGCGCCAGGTGGACTTGCGCGCCGCCTACGTCGCTGCAGGCGGATCCGTCCAGGACGCCGCCAAGCTCTTGGGCATCCGGGCGAGCGCTGTGAGGCGCCTTCTCGCCGACCTGCGTGCGCGATCGGGTCCGAGTATCGAGCAGGCTCATCTACGCAGGACGAGTATCCGGTCGGCTCGTCGTCCTAGTCTGGAGCGTCACTGATCGACACCCACACGTCTGCCCTCGCCCTGCGCCCAGGCCTCGCCTAGCTCGAGTCGACATACCGGGTCGACCCGATGGCGCGAGCCGGCATAGCGAACTCATACCGAATCCCGCGACCCACGATCCGATAGCGCCCACGGCCGCCCGTAGAGAGCGGGTTCGGCAGCACCGCGAGCCAGCGCTGCTCGCTGTCATTGACCCGGCCGACGAACAGGATCCGATAGCGGTCGTGCCCGGCATTCTCCTGGGCCACGGCGATCTCGGTCTCCGTGAGGTCGAACGCCAGATCGTCCGTCGTGGTGGCCTTCACCTCAAACATCAGGGTTCCTCGGCGGACCCGGAGCACCTCGAAATCGAAGCCGAGGCCATCGTTACCGAGGTCGCCGTCGTTGTGCACGAAGCGCCGGTAGTGCGAGCGCCAGAGCGCGGACGACCCATAGCGGCGGCGCAGCCATTCGTCCGCGACCAGCTCGCCCATGAACCCGACGAGCTCGGTTTGGTCGCTCGTCATTCTGTTGGGGACGCGGCCGCCGGGCCTGTCGCCCTTCTTGGAGGCGCCCCGCTTTCGCCGCCGCCGCTCCTCGATCTCCTCCAGCGTCACGGGTCGGTCCGAGGTTTGGAGGAGTTCATCGGTGAGCCCTTCGCGCATTCGTTCAATGAGGTCGTCTATCCGGTCGGGGTCCAGCGACACCGGACGGCCGTCAAGGGCAACTGATCGGCGAGCCTGCAGCCGTCCCCCCTTGAGGCGTGCCTCTTGGTCGCGTTGCGCGGCGAGGTCGGCCTCGGTAAGGCCGAGTACTCCTAAGGTGAGCGACGAGGGGAGGTCCACGGGCCACCGGTCCATGAGGCGCAGCCACGCGATCACCGCCGCGTCGTCGAGCGCACGGAAGTCGTGCAGGCCGCGGCGGGTGAACTCGGCGATCAGCTCGTCTCCTGAGCCGGAAGCGAGCCAGGTGGGCGCGCTGATTCCGCCCTGTTTCGCTGCCCACAGTGGCAGGAGCATGGAGGCGCGCGCGAAGAATTCTGCAAGGGCGCGCGCGTTGGCCGCTCGCACCTCCGCAACCGGCGGCAAGGAACCGACACCCGCGGCTGTCATACCTGCGTCGCTCTCGAGCCACGCTGCGACGCGCTCGGCCACCGCGTCGTCGGGCGGCAACTCCCACTGATCGAGCCATGCAGGGTCGGGATCGAGGGGATCCGACCAATCCGCGGCCGCGGCCGTTCGGCGCAGGATGGCAGCCGCCAGCTGTCCGGCCTTCGACGCGTAGTCGCTCGGGATCACCCCTCGGTCAAACTCGTCGACGGATGCGCCGCGCAGGGAGTCGGTGATGGCGTCGCGATGACGCGCGAGATACGACGCCATCGCGACCACGTGGCCTTGGGGGTTCCTGATCGGCTCGTAGTCCGCACCTATGGTGGCGAGGACGGCATTGAACCTTGCGAAGTCGATGCCAAGGGTGTCTCGGAGCCCCGCGAGCGACATCGCGGCGGTCTCCTGGTGAACGTCAGACATTCACGGGAAGACCACGCGGTGACCCTCGCCGTCAAGGGCCTCGACTTACACCAACGTCCTGGGACACCACTGTGCAGCGGCTACCCGCGCGGCTGGTGACGACACCGCAGACCGTGCACAGCTTCACCCGCGAATCGTCCGTGGGGCGGCAGGCGTGGTCTATTCGCCTGCGGTGCTAGGCCCTGACGCCTACAGAATGGCTAGGCCTGACACCAAAACAGATGAAACAGCCTTCCGAGCACTCACCCGATGGCCGTTCAGCCGCGGAAAGGGGCGGCGTTGCCGAGTCGCGACCCTACCGTCCGTCGGTCGAGCGGCCATCGCCGCGGCGTCACCGCCAGTCGTACACCGTGTACGTTCCAGGCTGATGCGTCACTTGGACCAGGAAGTTGCCCTCGAGACCCGTGATCCACAGATCGCGCGACCCTTCCGGACCGCGAGCGACGACAAGGTGCTTCCCGTCCGGTGACCATGCGACAGATCCCAGCTCATCCGACGCGAGGTCCCGGCGGTCACTGCCATCGGCGTTGACGATGAAATGAACGCCATCCTCCCGCGGCCCGAATTCGATCATCTCGCCGATTGGTGCCCACGCGGCAGATGAGCTGCAGTACGTCAGCTCGACGACCGGTTGCGCCCCACCGCCGTCGAGGGCAGCGACAAAGATGGCGCCCTTCTTCGTTGCCGCGTTACATGCGGTGAAGGTGGCCCGCTTCCCGTCGGGCGACAGGCTCGCCAGCCGGCCGCCGGTCTCGGCGACATACCAGCCTTCGGCGTTCAGCTTTCGAAGGTTGCGTCCTGTGGCGTCGACGACGAACAGTTCGCCGGTGTGCGTGATTCCGCCGATCGCTCCCCGCTCGGCGAAGAAGAGCACTCGGGCGCCGTCTGCGGTGAGGCCGTACGGCGTGATCCACTCGAACCCGTCGGGGAGCCCAGTCACTCGGCGGAGGCCGCTCAGGTCGGGCGCGGCGAGATACACCCCCGCCGCCTTGGGCCGCGTGTCGTCCCAACCGTAGAAGGCGATCAGCCTGCCGTCGGGCGTAGATGCGTCCGGCCCGGTGACGAGGCTCAGCGTCTTGGTCGGCGGGACCTGGACCTTCTTGCCGGTGCCGTCCGGTCTCATCGTCGTGAACGCGACCGTTCCCCACGCGGTCTCAGTCTGCGTCCAGACGGTCGTGCCGTCGGGCGAGAGTTGGAGGCAATGGCAGCCTGCGATGGAGAAGAGATCGTGCTCGTCGGAGCCATCCGGTCGGATCGTGACGTTGTGCTCGGGGTCGGGATACTCGCCGCGAGTAAAGGCGATCGTGCCGGTGAGAGCGAGCGTCGCACTCGGGGAGGGTGGGGGGCTGGCGAGCGTGCTCGGCACTGACGTGGCCGCCAAAGGCTCGCTGGCTGAAGGCCGTATGGACGGACTGGTCGTCGCCTGGCACCCGATCGCGACGATCAGGACTGCCGCCACGGCTGCCGGTCGAAAGCTGAGCGTCACGTGAATCTCCTTCGCTGCTGTGCCGCGCGTGTTCACGGACGAACCGGCGGGTCGATCCGTACCGGCGGGTTGTCCTGGACGAACGCGAGCCCGGTGACCAAGAGCTTCGTGCGGTCGAGCGACATATCGGCGGCCTCGAGTTCGATAGAGCCGGGGCCGGTCAGGGTGCGAGCCGCTGCCAGCTCGCATTCACGACAGCGGGCCATTCCACCTTCGTCCCGTTTCCGTCGGGAACCGAGTAGAGCCACGTCGAGCCGCCGCCGTAGCTGACGAGGAGCTTCGTGCCGTCGGGCGAGAAGGTCGCATCCATCTGCGCCGGTTTTTCGTTGAACCTCGGCTCCAGGTCGATGGGGGCGCCCGATCCATCCGCGGCGATGAGCGCGAGCTGAACGCCGTCGGTACCTCCTCCGTGGTGTCGCACCGCGAGCCAGTTGCCGTCCGGCGAGAACACGGGATCGAGGAAGTTCGAGGCCGTGTCGTTCGTCGAAGCGAGGAGGGCGTCCTGACCGCCGGCGATGTCCAGGACGTGGGTCCGCCCCGTCAGCCCGGTGGTCGCGTTCCAGCTCGTCCAGGCGAGCAGACCTCGGCTCTTCAGGACCGCTTCTCCGCAGCACGAGTCCGGGGTCTTAAGAGAGGTCTGCTGTGTCCCGTCGACGTTGACCGTCGAGTATTCC
>JACDEA010000290.1 GCA_013816725.1 Actinomycetota bacterium | reverse complement strand
GTGAGGAAGGCGCCGATGTCGGCGTCGGTGGTCGACCAGCCGACCGAGACCCGCAGCGAGCGCTCGGCATCGACGCCCATGGCGGCGAGGACCGGCGACGGCTCGAGTGACTCCGATGAACACGCGCTGCCAGAGTGGGCGGCAACGCCGGCTTGGTCGAGCCCCAACAGGACCGCCTCGGCCTCCACGGCGTCGACTCCCATGCACGCGATGTGGGGGACCCGCCGCCCGTGGGCGTCGCCGTAGGACACGACGCCGTCGAAAAGCGCCGTCGCGTCGAGAACGCGCCCGGTTTGGGCGCGAGCCCGCGCCGCCTCGCCCTCGATATCGATACTGGCGCAGGCGACCCCGAACCCGATGATGGCCGGAACGTTCTCGAGCCCGCCGCGGCGCGCCCGCTCCTGTTCTCCGCCGAGGATGAACGGGTCGAGCCGCAGCCCCCGACGAACAAGCAGCGCGCCGATGCCTTTCGGTCCGCCGAACTTGTGGGCGCTCACCGACATCAGGTCGACGCCCGAGTCGTCGAACGCGATCGGGACATGGCCGGCAGCAGCGGCGGCGTCGACGTGAACCAGGGCGCCACATGAGTGCCCGCGCTCGACGGCAGCCTCGACCGGTTGGAGCGTTCCGACCTCGTGGTTGGCCCACTGACAATGGACGAGCGCCGCACCGGCGGGAACCTCGCCTACCTCGATGCGCCCCAACGAGTCGACCGGCCATTCCACGACCTCGTGGCGAGCGCTGGCGGCGCGCACGGCGGAGTGCTCGACGGCCGAGGACACGATGACGCCGCCGGACCGGGCCGCGGCCGCGCCCCACACCGCGGCGTTGATCGCCTCTGTGGCGCCGCTGGCGAACACCACCTCGCGGGGACGGGCGCCAAAGCGGGCCGCGACCTGTTCACGCGCGTCCTCGATGGCGACGCGCGCCATGCGGCCTTCGGTGTGGACCCGTCCGGGGTCGGCCGCGTATCCGCCCGTCAGCCACGGCAGCATGGCTTCGACGACCTCGGGCCGGGCCGGTGACGTGGATGCGTGATCCAAATAGGCGCGCGCCATGGCGCGTCAGATCACAGTGACGCAGATGTCCTCGCCGAGCGCACGCGACGAGGCGATCTCAGGAGCGGTGTCGCCGTACAGCCCGGCGAGCATGCCGCGCACCATGCCGCGGTCGACCGCGCAGATCAGCGGGTTCTGTGATGCGACCGCGCCGAGGGGGCAGTGGTCGTTGATGATCGCGATCGAGCTGCCGCGCGCTTCGGCGTGGGCGGCGAAGCCGTGCGCAGTGAGCGCATCGGCCACGGCGACGATCGCAGCTCGCCGCGAGCGATGCCCGTCGCCCGGCGCCATTTGCCCCGCCAGCGTCCGGCCGTACTCCTCGCCCACGTCCTCGGCCATGCGCTCGGCCTTGTCGCGGGGCAGCAGGGCGAGCGCCTTGCCCAGCAGCGTGACGAGCAGGTCGTCGCTGCGGCCCGGCACGTCGAGCGCGTCGGCGTCGGGCCCGGCCTGATAGCGCTTCGACGGTCGTCCCGCTCCGGCGCCCTCAGTCCGCTCGACGTGCACGTCGACGTAGCCCCCGGCGGCCAGCTTGTCGAGGTGGTGGCGGGCGACGTTGGGGTGAAGCTCGAACGTGTCGGCCACCTCGGTGGCGGTGACGCCGCGCTCGCTCGCCCGGGCGAACAAGTAGATGTCGCGACGGGTGGGATCACCGAAGGCCGCGGTGATGGCGGCGACGGTCGCCGAGAATTCCCGGTCGTCCACGCCCCTATTCTACCTATCGGCGTAGGAGAAAATTGTCTCAAGACTCGAAGGTCCTCGACGCACTGCGAACCGTCCGTGAGCCGCGCCTGCGCGGCAGCATCGTCGACCTCGGTCTGGTCAAGGGCGTGGGCGGCGTGAAACGGGGCCGGGTGTCGGTGCGAATCGGGTCGCTCGAACCGACATTGCCCACGCGCGCGCAGCTCACCCACGCCGTTACCCAGGCGTTGCGCGACGCCGGCGTGGCCGACGACGTGCGGGTCGAGATCGACGAACTGGGCCCCGACGAGCAGCGCGCCGTGTACGACGTGATGATGGGCGGCACGCCGGCCGGCGCCCGTACCGTGCCCTTCGACGACCCCGGCAACCGCGCTCGGGTCCTCGGCATCAACTCTGGGAAAGGCGGCGTGGGCAAGTCGTCGGTCACGGTGAACATCGCGATCGCGCTGGCCCGTCGCGGGCACCAGGTCGCCATCCTCGACGCCGACGTCTATGGGTTCAGCATCCCCAAGATGCTCGGCATCGAAGAGGACCCGATCAGCCTCGAGGACATCATGATCCCGCCGGTGCGTCACGGTGTGGCGGTGATCTCCACCGGCTTCTTCGTGGGCGACGAACAGGCCGTGATCTGGCGAGGACCGATGCTGCACAAGGCGCTCCAGCAGTTCCTCGTCGACGTGTGGTGGGGCGACCTCGACTACTTGCTCGTGGACATGCCGCCCGGTACGGGCGACGTGGCCCTGTCGATGTCGCAGTACGTGCCCCGCTCCGAGGTGTACATCGTGACGACGCCCCAAGCGGCGGCACAGCGGGTGGCGCAGCGCACCGCGGCGATGGCGGCCAAGGTCAACCTTCCGGTTCGCGGCGTCATCGAGAACATGTCGTGGTTCACCGGCGACGACGGCAAGCGCTACGAGATCTTCGGGCGGGGCGGCGGCGCCGAGTTGGCCGAACGCATCGGCGTTCCCCTCCTCGGCCAGGTGCCGCTGGTTCCCGCCCTGCGCGAAGGCGGCGATATCGGCCTCCCCATCACGGTGGCCGAGCCCGACAGCGAGGCGGCCCAGGCGTTCGTAACGCTGGCCGACGCCGTTCACGCGCTGGGCCCCAAGCGGATCTACAAGTCCGCCCTCAAGATCAACTGACCGGCTACACGCCGCGCGGGAGCTTGGCCGGGTCCCATCCGAGCTGTTCGACTGCGAGCCTCAACGCGTAACGGTCGGTCATGCCGCTGACGTGATGCACCGCGGCGGCGACGCGATCGCCGCCGTGGGCGTCGATCTCCACCTCGCCAGGATGGGCCAGGAACCACTCGACGAGCGCGCGCAGGAGTTCGACCACGCGTTCGGCCTGGGTGACCGACTCGGGCCGTAAGTAGATCCGCTCGAAGTTGAAGGCCCGGAAGGCGGCCAGCGCGGCCGCTTCGGCTGACCGCATTCCGACGACGCCGCTGGTGGCGATCGTGTCGACCATCGCGGTGATGAAGGCGTTGAGCTGGGCGGAGCGCCGCGTGCCGACCACGTCGCGCACCGCCGCCGGCAAGTCGTCGGGCGTCACGACACCGGCCCGTACCGCGTCCTCGAAGTCGTGGCACACATAGGCGATGCGGTCGGCCCACGACACGACCTCGCCTTCGGGCGTGAGCGGCGCCGGACGATTCCAGGAGTGGTTGCGCACGGCGTCGAGCGTCTCGGCGCACAGGTTGAGCGGCGCGAGTACGACATCGGCGCCGTAGACCGCGTGGTGATACCCACCGTCGAGATAAGGCGACAAGGCCTCCTCGGACGCGTGGCCGGCCGGGCCGTGGCCGCAGTCGTGCGCGGTGGCCGCCGCCGCGGTGAGCGCGGTGTTGAGTCCCGCCGGGCGGGCGATGCCCACCGCCACCTGCGACACCTCGATGGCGTGGGTTAGACGGGTGCGAAGGTGGTCGTCGTCCGGCGCGATGAACACCTGGCACTTGCCGGCCAGGCGCCGGAAGGCGCGGCTGTGGTGGATACGGTCGAGATCGCGCTCGAAGCAGGTGCGGAACGGGTCGGGAGCCTCGGGCCGGGCCCGGCTACCGGCGCCCACCGCCCGGGTGGCGCCCACAGCCAGCGTGGCGTGCTCGTGCTCCTCGCGGGCGGGGCGCTCGACAAGGGGGCGGGCGCCGACGGCGGCGGCG
>JACDEA010000289.1 GCA_013816725.1 Actinomycetota bacterium | reverse complement strand
GAAGCTCGGCCCGCTGTCGATCTCGCCCCACGGCTTCGGGATCGCCGTCGGGTTCCTCCTCGGCGCCCGCCTCATGCTGCCGGCGGCCGAGCGGCGGGGGATCTCGGCCGAGGAGGTGTACGCCCTGCTGACCCGAGCCGCCATCGGCGCCATCGTCGGCGCACGCGTCGCCTACGTCGCCAACCACGCCGGTGACTACCACCACGTCGTCGACATCTTCAAGGTGTGGGAGGGCGGCATCTCCCTGTTGGGCGGTTTCGCCGGCGCCATCTTGTTCGCGCTGCCGGATATGCGGAAACGACGCCTTTCGTTCTGGAAGGTGATGGACGCCGCCGCGCCGGGGATGGCCCTCGGCGTCATCATCGGCCGGATCGGCGACCTCATCGTGGGCGACCATCTGGGCAAGGCCACCGACTTCTTCCTGGGCTACAAGTGCCCGCCGGCCAGCGTCGACACCGCGTCACCGTGTCTGGCCCGGGTCGTCCACCAGACCGCTCTGTACGACTTCTTCCTTACGATCGCCCTGCTCGGCTTCCTCCTGTGGTTGCGACGCCCCGCCGGCCCCGACCGCACGACGGAGCGTCGGCGTTGGGACGGGTTCCTGATTCTGGTCTTCGCCACGTGGTACGGCGTCGGGCGGGTCATCGAGGACTTCTTGCGGGAGGACGTGCGCCATTTCGGCCTCACGGGTAGCCAATGGAGCGCGCTGGTGACGGTCCTGCTCAGCCTCTTCGTGCTGCTGGTGCGTCGCCGCACGCCGGGTTGGGGTAGGTGGGACCAGGCACCTACGATGGCCGCGCCCGCCGCGGACGAGACCGATCCCGGTGACGGGGTCGCCATGAAGGAGCTTTGAGCGTGGACATCAAGATCGGTGTCACCTACACCGCCAAGGAACTCGACGTCGAGCTGCCGGACGACTCCGATCGCGACCAGGTGCTTAAGGACGTCGAGGACGCGCTCAAGAACGACGGCGGCGTGCTGTGGCTCACCGACAAGCGGGGCCGCACCGTCGGCGTGCCCGCGGCCAAGGTGGCCTACGTCGAAGTGGGCACCGTGGTGCGTGATCGCAGGGTGGGCTTCGCCAGCGCGTAACGCGTCGCGCCCGTCGCTGTGACCGATCTCCTCGACCGCAAGCTCCTCTTCGTCACCGGCAAGGGCGGCGTCGGCAAGAGCACGGTCGCCGCCGCGCTGGCCCTCCTCGCCGCCGAGCGGGGCAAGCGCACGCTCGTCTGCGAGTTCGACGCCAAGGGCAACCTGGCCGACTTCTTCGAGAGCGGGCCCACCCGGTTCCAACCCCGCGAGGTCGCCGCCGGTCTGTTCGCCATGTCGATGGACCCGGAGGAATCGCTCAAGGAGTACCTCACCTTGCAGCTGCGGTTGCCGTTGATGGCGCGCATCGGGCCGCTGGCCCGCATCTTCGAGTTCGTGGCCACCGCGGCGCCGGGCGTGCGCGAGATCCTCACCGTGGGCAAGGTGGTCTGGGAGGTCCGCGAAGCGCGTTGGGACCTCGTCGTCGTCGACGCCAGCGCGACTGGTCACATCGTCGGGCAGCTCACCGCGCCGCAAGCGATCAACGAGCTGGTGCAGGTCGGCGCGATTCGCCAGCAGACCGATTGGTTGGTGGACATCCTCTCGGACCCGGTGCGCACCGGACTCGTCATCGTGGCCACGCCCGAAGAGATGCCGGTGAACGAGACGATCGAACTGGCCGAGCGCCTCGAAAACGAGACGGTTGTCGACCTCGCCGCGGTGGTCGTCAATCGGGTGCTGCCCGAGTTGTTCGGGCGGGCCGAGGAGGAGGTGTTCGACCGCTTGGCCGGCGGTGCCGAGCTGAATGACGCGCTGGCGGCCGACGCGGCGCCGATCGTCGAGGGGGCGCGCCTGGCCGTCACGCTCCGCCGGTCGCGCGCTGAGCACCTCGACCACCTGCGCGACTCGCTGCCGTCCGACCTTCCGCTGCTGTACCTACCGTACCTGTTCGTGCGTAGCCACGGCATGCGCTCCACTCGCCAGGCCGCCGCCGCGCTCGGCGCCGAGCTGGGGTACTGATGGCCCGCCCGCAACCGGCCCGGAGCGGCTCGATGGAGCAGCTGTTCGCGGCCAAGGAGATCGTCATCTCGTGCGGTTCGGGTGGCGTCGGTAAAACGACGACGGCCGCTGCGCTGGCCGCCATGGCGGCGACGCGCGTTGGTGGACGGGTGCTCGTGCTCACCGTCGACCCCGCTCGTCGCCTGGCCAACGCGCTCGGCCTCGAGGGCTTCGGCAACGTGGAGAAGCCGGTGCCGGCCTCGGCGTTCGCTGAAGTCGGGGTGGCGCCGCGCGGCGAGCTGTGGGCCGCCATGCTCGATACCAAGCAGTCGTGGGACAACCTCGTGCAGCGCCACGCCCCCGACGCGCTGACCGCGCAGCGCATTCTCGACAACCCGCTGTACCAGAACGTCTCCGGACGCTTCGTCCAGAGTCACGACTACATCGCCATGGAGCGCTTGTTCGAGATCCACACCGGCGGGCAGTACGACCTCATCGTGGTCGACACCCCGCCCACCCGCAACGCGCTCGACCTCCTCGAGGCGCCCCAGCGCATGGCCGAGTTCTTCTCCAGCCGCTTCCTGCGTCTGTTGATCGCGCCGTACCGGTCGAAGTTGATCAACATGGCGTCGCGGCCCTTCTACCAAGTGGCCGACCGCATCCTGGGGTCGCAGTTCCTGCAGGACATCGCCGAGTTCTTCATCTTGTTCCAGACGATGTACGCCGGGTTCGTGCAGCGAGCCGAGGCCGTCGATCGACTCCTTCACGACAAGCGCACCACCTTCATCGTGGTCAGCACCCTGGAAGCAGCGCCATTGCATGAAGCGGAGTTCTTCGTCGACGCGCTGAGCGACAAGCGGTTCCACCTCGGCGCCGTGGTCCTCAACAAGGTTCTGCCTGCGTACCTTCTCGAGGCCGGCGCCGCCGTGGTGGCCGAGCGCCTGGTGAAGGACGCCGCTCCCATCGCGGCCGAGGTTGCGCCCCGCGCCGGCTGCGCCGAAGACCTCGTCGAGCGCGTGCTCACCGAGATGGGCGAGAACTTCCTGCGTTTCCAGTTGGTCGCCCAACGCGAGGCCGAGCAGCGCTCGGAACTGGCGGTGTCACCCGAGGTGGTGGCGACGGTCCCGTACTTCGAGAGCGATATCTACGACCTCGGCGGCCTCCTGAAGCTGGGCGAACAGATCTGGAGCTAAGACGTTGGCGCGCTCAGCGCGGCGATCCGCGTCAGGGTTTGAGTGGGCGTCGCTACCCTCTACGCGATGACGACGCCGGTGGTCGACCCCGCGATAGAGGCCTACGCCGCTGCACATACGACCGCTCCGTCGGACCATTTGCTGAAGGTGGCCGAGGCGACGCGGTCGGCCGAGGGCGGCATGTCGCGGATGATGGTTGGCGCCCTCGAAGGTCGCTTCCTCGAGTTCCTCGTGTTCATGACCGGGGCCCGACGCATCGTTGAGATCGGCACGTTCACCGGCTACTCGGCGCTGTCTATGGCCGAAGCGCTGCCCGACGACGGCCGCATCGTCACGTGCGAGTTCGACCCGAAGCGGGCCGAGATGGCCCGCTCGCACTTCGACGCCAGCCCGCACGCAGCCAAGATCGAGGTGCGGGTCGGTCCCGCCGTCGACACCATCGCCGCGCTCGACGGACCGTTCGACCTCGTGTTCATCGACGCCGACAAGCCCAACTACTCGAACTACTACGAGGCGGTGCTTCCCAAGCTGGCCGACGACGGGCTGATCGCCGCTGACAACACGCTGTGGTCCGGCCAGGTGATCGACGACAAGGACGACAGCGAGGGCACCGTCGCCATCCGCCGGTTCAACGACGCGGTGGCCGCCGACAACCGCGTGATCTGCGTGCAGCTCACCGTGCGCGACGGCGTCACGCTG
>JACDEA010000288.1 GCA_013816725.1 Actinomycetota bacterium | reverse complement strand
GGCCTGCCCCAACCAGGCGCCGGCCTGCGCGCGTGTCAGCGTGATCGACACCACGACCGACACGGTCGTGGCCCGCGCGCCCGTCGGCCTCGATGCCTACGGGCTCGCGCTCGACGGGCCCCGCCACCGCCTCTACGTCACCAACTGGGGCGACGAAGCCGGGCGCGGAGCGGGACGGGGAACGGTGTCGACCGTCGACGTCAGCGACCCCCTCCACCCGAGGGAAGTGTCGTGGCTACGGGTCGGGCATCACCCCACCGCATTGCAACTGGCCGACGCCGGCCGGCGGTTGTTCGTCACCAACACCAACGACGACTCGATCTCGGTGATCGACCTCACCGGTGCCGCAGCCGCCGTGATCGGGACTGAGTCGGTCAAGCCGATGGCCGGGGGGCCGGTCGGCGCCTATCCCAACGCGCTGGCCCTGTCGCCCGACGGCGGCACGCTCTTCGTCGCGCTGGCCGGGATGAATGCCGTCGAGATACGCGACGGCCACACCGCGGCGCGGGTCGCCGGCAAGGCGATGTACATCCCAACCGGTTGGTACCCGTCGGCCTTGCTGGTCACCGGCGCAGCCAACGACTACAAGCTGTGGGTCGCCAACGCCAAGGGCGCCGGCGTGGCCAGGAAGAGCACCGGCCAGAACGTCAGCGTCTTCCAAGAGGGGCCGCCGCTCGACGGCACCGTCAGCGTGATCAAGCTACCGGCGCCGGTCGCGCAGGCTAAGAAGTGGACCGACCAGGTCACCGACAACGACCATCTCGTGCGCGAGCGCGTCGACCCGTGCGCGCCGGGCAATGGCGTACGCGTGTCCGAAGTGCTGTGCCCGCCGGCGGGTAAGACGTCGCCGGTCAAACACGTCGTCTACATCGTCACCGAGAACAAGACGTTCGACCAGTACTTCGGCGACGTCAACGCCAAGACGTACGACGCCGATCCGAAGTATCTCCTCTACGGCCAGCCGGTAACGCCGAACCACCACGCGCTGGCCGGTCGCTACAACCTGTCGGACCGGTTCTTCTCCGACGCGCAGGTCTCGGTGACCGGCCACTCGTGGACGTCGGGCGCCATCGCCACCGACCACAACGAGAAGACGTGGCCGGCCGACTACAACCAGGGCATCCGGGGTAACCACGGCAACGGCGACCCGCTGCGCCCCGCCATATCGGGCGGGCCCGGCGGCCAGATCAGTGACGCCGAAAATGAGTTGAACGATCCCGAAGGCGGCTACATCTTCGAGGCGTTCAAGCGGGCCGGCGCCGTTGCACCCGCGCAGGCCGGGCCCGGGAAGCTGTCGATGGGCATATACGGCGAGCACACAGCGCGCGAGTCGGGCACCACACTCGACATGTACAAGGCGCCGTCGTGGGGCGGCGACATTGAGTACTTCGACACCTGCCGGGCCGACCTGTTCATCACCGGCGCCACGACCAACGGGCCGGCGCCCGACTCGCCGCCCGAGGTCCAGGACTGCGGTAGCCGCACGATGCCGCCGCAGTTCAACCTGGCCGGCTGGACGGCCACCAAGCAGGCCACCGGCGCCGACGTCATGCCGAGCTTCATCTACATGACGCTGCCGGTGAACCACACGCTGGGCACCAACCTCGGCAACCCCACGCCGGCGTCAATGGTCGCCGACAACGACTACGCCATCGGACGCATCGTCGCCGCCCTGTCCAAGAGCCCGTTCTGGGAGTCCACCGTCGTGATGCAGACCGAGGACGACACGCAGGCGTCCGGCGACCACGTCTCGCCGCTGCGCGACTACCTCGAGGTCAGCGGGCCGTGGGCCAAGCCCGGGGCCAACCACCAGTGGGGTTCCATGCCGTCGCTGCTGCGGACCATCGAGCAACTCTTCGGCGTCGGGCCGATCACGCTGTTCGACCGGCTGGCCTTCCCGCAGCACGGCGCCTTCCGGCGGTCGCTGACCGAGCGGCCCGACACCTCGCCGTACACCGCGATCCGACCGCTCGTGCCCTTCGCCGTCAACCAGATCGGCGCGCCCGGGCAGGCTCAGTCCATGGCCATGGACTGGACCACATACGACCGCATCGACATGGCGCTGCTCAACGCCATCCTTTACGCCGACGCCCGGGGAGTGCCATTCGTCCCGGCGCCGCGATAAGGACGGCTAGCGCGACGACAATGGCGACGGCCGACGGTGCCGTGCCGCCGCCGGTCACGGGCAGGATGCGCCCCGCCGTTGTGGTGGGCGGGGCGGTGATGGTGGCCGCGGCCACCCCGCCGCTCGGGTTGTCGTAAACGTCGGCGCCGAACGGGACCAGACCGTCGGCCGCCGCGTAACCGAGGTGGCTGAGGCCGAACAGGTCCTCCATGCTGCGCAAGAACGAGTAGTGGTTGTAGGGAACGTCCGATGTCGTCCCCGGCTTGACGAACGGCGAGACGAAGAGCGCGCCAACCTTGCCACCGCCCGGGCCGTAGATGCCGGGAACAAGGGTGTTCGGGCCGGTGGGCTCGTTGCAGCACGCGGCGGCGTCGCCCTGAACCTCGGACTCATCGAACATGACGATCAGCAGCCCCCCGTCCTTGAACGCGGGCGAGTTGAGGATGCGCGGCGCCCACTGCGCGGTGAACGTCCCGATGCCGACCAGGCCACCCGGTTGTCCGTCGACACAGGGCGCGTCGTGACCGTCATTGCACAGGTTCGGAGTGATGAAGTTGAACGCCGCTGTTGTTGCCAGCGACGCCAGGTCGGCGGTCAGGCGGGTCAACGGAACGACGTTGGCGTTGCACACCGCGGTTCGGTCGATGATCGAGTGGAAGTACACGAACGGGTTGTGTCGCGTCGCGTACTGGTCGCCGACGACGGGTGATTCGGTGTGGTCCTGCGACAGCGGGCCGATGTCGGGATGCGCGCACGTGGTGCCGTTGTCGCGCACGGGGTCGTTGCCCATGTCCTCCATGTAGCCCTTCCAGGTGAGGCCCTTAGCCTCGAGCTGGTCGGCGAGTGTCTTCACCTCCGGGGGGTACACGCAGCCCTGGCCGATGGCGATGCCGTCGGCCCCAACGGTGCCCACGAAGTCGGCGAACGTCTGGCAGTCGCTCTGCGTGAACGCGTTGGGCGGCTGGCCACTGACGATCGTGATGTAGTTGTCGAGGCTGACGTGGCCGGTGGCGTAGTAGTTGGTCAGCAGCTTCCCTTGGGCCCGGAGCGTCTTGGCCAAGTAGGTCGCAGGCGAATTAGCCGCCCAGGTGTCGTCGTAGCTCTTGTTCTCGTGAACGATGACGAATACGTGCTTGATCTTGGGCAGGGCGTCGGCCGCCGGCGCCGAGAACGGCCGCGTGACCGCGGCTGCGGTCGCGAGTGCAGCGATGAGCCCCAGCTTCCAGCGCATGACCTCAGCCCTCCATCATCCGGGCGAACTGCTCCCAGCTCTTCCGGATCGTGGTCTTTTGTTGCCGCCGCGCCAATCGACGGAGCCCGTGCTCACCCGCAGCTCGCCCAGGTTCTCGTCGTCCTGCCATACGTCGAAGGGGCACGTCGCTTTTGACGACGACCCGGCTGGACTGGTGGATCTCCACCCGATGTTGCGCCATGTCGGGACAATACGAGGGCTACCGTGCCCGCGACGTGAAGATCGTGTCGCTCCTGCCCTCGGCCACCGAGATTGTGTTCGCTCTCGGCCTGGGCGACCAGCTCGAGGGCGTGAGCTTCGAGTGCAACTGGCCGCCCGAGGCCCGCACGAAGCCGATCATCTCCGGTACAGCGCTGCCGATGGACGCCTTGACCACGCCGGATGCGATCGACTCGGCGGTTCGCAGCGCGCTGGCCGCCTCCGAGCCGATCTACACACTCGACCGCGAACGCATCGCCGCCATCCAGCCCGACCTGATTCTGGCGCAGGACCTATGCCGGGTGTGTGCCGTGCCGTCGGGCGCGGTCTCCGACGCGCTCGATGTCATCG
>JACDEA010000287.1 GCA_013816725.1 Actinomycetota bacterium | reverse complement strand
AGGCACCGGAGATCGACGGCGTTATCCACGTGCCGATCGACCTCGCAGTGGGTGAGTTCGCCAAGGTCACCATCACCGGCGCCCGCGGCGTCGACCTCGAAGCTGCCTGAGGGTGGCTACCGAGACCGCAAAGGGAGCCGAAAGCGGAGACGGCGGCGACCGCGGCTATGGCCCCTCGGCCCTGGCGACGCCGGCCAACGCAGTCACGATGCTGCGAGTGGCGGCCACGCCGTTCGTGTTGGCCGCGGTGGCCAGCCGGGGCGCGTCGTGGATCTCTGTCGCCCTGTGGATCGTGTTCGCCGGCACCGACGGCCTCGATGGCTACCTGGCCCGGCGCCAGGGCGCAACGCGGTCGGGCGCATTCCTCGATCCGCTGGCCGACAAGTTCCTGGTGCTCGGAGCGCTGTTCGTACTGGTGGCCAAGAACGTCTTCTGGTGGCTGCCGGTCGCGCTGATCGGTGCGCGCGAGCTGGTGATCAGCGCGTACCGCAGCATCCTCGGCCAGCGCGGGGTCTCAATTCCCGCCCGGCGGTCGGCCAAGCTCAAGACGGTGGTGCAGACCTTCGCCGTCGGCTTCGCCCTGCTGCCGCCCAGCGCTGAGCACCCGTCGATCGCGACCACGATCTTGTGGGTCGCCGTCGCACTCACGCTCGTCAGCGGTGTGCAATACCTCGTGGATGGGAGCCGCAATCGCCATGCAATGTGAGGTCGTGGCGATCGGCACCGAGCTGCTGCTCGGGCAGATCGTCGATACGAACTCTTCGTGGATGGGCGAGCGGTTGGCGCTGGCCGGCATCGACTCGCACTTCCAGACCAAGGTGGGCGACAACCTCAATCGCATGGTCCTGGCCCTGCGGACGGCGCTGGCTCGCAGCGACGCGGTGATCGTCTGCGGCGGCCTCGGCCCCACACAGGACGACATCACGAGGGAAGCCCTCGCCGAGGTCATGAATGTGGCGCTCGTGCGCGACGACGCGATCGCCGACCGCATACGCGAGATGTTCGAGGCCCGCGGTCGCGAGATGGCCGAAAACAACCTGCGCCAGGCCGACGTGCCCGTCGGCGCCCGGGTCATCGAACAGGTGCGGGGTACCGCGCCGGGGCTGATCTGCCCGGTCGGCCAGAAGGTGATCTACGCCGTTCCCGGCGTTCCCTACGAGATGACCGAGATGATGGAGCGGTCGATCGTCCCCGACCTCCAGGCCCGGGCCGGCACCGCGGCCACGATCGTTTCGCGCACGCTCCGCACGTGGGGACTGGCCGAGTCGACGCTGGCCGAGCGGTTGGCCCCGCGGCTCGAAGCCCTCGACGAACAGGGCGAGGGCGCGTCGACGATCGCCTTCCTGGCCAGCGGGATCGAAGGCATCAAGGTACGGATCACCGTCAAGCAGCCTGATGCCGAGTCGGCCAAGCAGATGCTCAACGCCGAGGAGGCCGAAGTCCGGGCGCTGCTCGGCGACCTCATCTTCGGCGCCGACGACGAGACCATGGAGGACTCGGTCGGCCACCTACTGCGCACGGGCGGCCTCACGCTCGGGTTGGCCGAGTCGATGACGGGCGGCCTCGTCGCCTCGCGGCTCACCAATGCCGTGGGCGCCAGCGAGTGGTTCCGCGGTTCGGTCGTTTCTTATGCGAGCGAGGTCAAGTTCGATCTGCTCGGCGTGCCGGAGGGCCCCGTCGTCTCCGACGAGGCGGCTCGGGCCATGGCCGAGGGCGCCCGCAAGATGCTCGGTGCCGACATCGGGTTGTCGGTCACCGGTGTGGCCGGGCCGACCGAGCAGGACGGCCAGCCCGCCGGCACGGTGTTCTTCGGCATCTGCATGAACGGTTCCACCGACGCGACGCACCTGCAGTTGCCCGGCGACCGGGACCGCGTTCGCCAGTTCGCCGCCATCTCGTTGCTCGACCTATTGCGGCGACGGCTCCTCGAGCGCGAGTAGCCGAGTAGCGCACGCCAAACGGTACGCACGGGGCTCTGAGGGCGCCGCTGAATTATGACGTCGTGCCGTTTAGCTAGATGCGGTTACGGACTTGGGTCGTCCGGCGGTCCGCGATCATCCTCGTCGTCGGGGTGATTGTTGCGTTCGCGGTTGTGGAAGCCGCACGCGGGTCGGCCGTTCGCCTCGATGGTGGGCCCGCCTTCACGCCACGGTCGGATGTGGTCGATCTGGCAATCGTCGGCGGGAAGGTCGCAGCTCGGGTGATAGCACTGCCGGTCGCGGACTTCGACAGCACGACGGGTGGCTCCTTGGAACAGCCGTCGCTCCCAGCCGACGTCGATGACACGCGACGGCGAGTCGAACACGACCCGCTCTAGCAGCGCTTCGTCGAGCCACGGCGACAGCGCGCCCCGGCGGGATGATGGCTCCCCGGGCCAGCTCGCAGATCGTCTCGTAGTTCACGAACACGCTGAACAGCGGTGCCGGACGGCGACCGGCGGGCATCGTCGCGGAGCGGATCGCCATCTCGACCAACGCGTCGGCCCGGCGATGGGCCGGTGTCCGGTTGCAATCCAAATACGACGCGTGGGCGCCGACTCGCTCCTTGGCACCGGCCATGTCGGCTTCGAACATGGCTTCTTCGATGCGCTTGAGTTCGTTGTAGAAGATCTCCCCGCCAATCGGCGCCAGGCTGAACTCGCCCAGGTAGCAGTCCTCGAAGGACTTGGAGCAGTAAAGGTTGCGGCCGTCGTCCTTCTCCTTGTAGGAGCGGTCCGCCGCGTCGGGGTCGGCCTCGAGTGACCAGTACGCCACCGTTCGCTTGAACGCGCCGTAGTTGAGCTCCTTGGCGTCGTCGAGCAGGGACTTCACGTCGCGGTCGAAGGCCTCGGCGGCCTGGTCGGTGCGCGCCTTGCTCAAGACGCCGACGTGGTGCCGGGAGATCTCCCCGCCGGCCCACGCGTTGGCGACGGCTTCCATCTCCCGCATGGCCCGGCCCAGACGCAGCTCGGCCTTGGCGCTCACCAACGGCTCGTGCGTTCGCCAGGCGATCCAGCGCGCCGCGTTGTAGGCGCCGTCGGCGCGCCACTGGCCCGACGCGTCAAAGCCCGCGGTCGCCTGGGCCACGAGCGCCTCCATGCGGTTCTTGAGGCCGTGCAGGTCGAGGACCTGATCGCCAGTCCCGAGGTCACATTCGGGCAGGTCAGCGAGTACGTCGAGGATCTCAGCGATCTTCTCGAGTAGCTCGGCAACCATGCCTCTATCGTACACCTGTTCGATCATCAAAGCACGCGAAAACACCGGAAAATCAGGGAAATTCCGGGGTGTACTCCGATCGTCCACAATTGCGCGGCAGGTAGCAATTGGAGTTGACCCGGTTTCGTGGACAGTTCACGGTTAGGTCGGGGTAGCGATCGAATCGACGGCGCCGCGCTCCAGCCGAGCGGCGCGGCGGACGGACCCGCGGCGCGACGCTGAGGTCATGCGGCTGTTTGTCGCGGCGTGGCCGCCCGACGAGGTGATGCGGTCGCTGGCCGCGCTCGACCGGCCGGAGATCCCGGGCCTCCGATGGACAACGCCCGACCAATGGCACGTCACGCTGCGCTTCTTCGGCGACTGCGGCGTCGAGAAGGCGACCGCCGCGCTATCGACCGTCGACGCCGCGCCGACGACCGCGGTCCTCGGTCCCGCCACCGGACGGCTCGGGCCGGAGTTGCTCCAGGTGCCCGTCGCCGGCCTCGACGACGTCGCCGGCAACGTCGTCGCGGCCACGAGGCACGTCGGCCTGGCGCCGCCCGATCGCCCGTTCCGCGGCCATCTCACCGTGGCCCGGGCTCGCCCCCGCCGCGGCGTCGACCTGCGGTCGTTCTGCGGCGTGGCGCTGGCGGGGGAGTGGGCGGTCGAGGAGATCACGCTGGTGGCCAGCCGTCTCCACCCCCAGGGCGCCCGCTACGAGGTCGTGCATCGCCACCCGCTGGCCTAATGGGGTTGACCGGCCGGCCATCGTTGACCG
>JACDEA010000286.1 GCA_013816725.1 Actinomycetota bacterium | reverse complement strand
CGTCTTCGTAGAGCACCTCGCGCACCAACGCGTGCACGAAGCGGTAGCGCCCGGGCAGCGCGCCGTCCTCCTCGAGCAGAGCGGCGTCCACCGCGGAGTCGATCGCCTTGTCGACGTCGACACCGCCGCCGTGGAGCGCCTCGACGAGGCGAGCGTCGAACCCACGACCAAGGACCGCGGCGACGGTGAGAACGCCGACGGCATCGTCGCCGAGACGCTCCAGCCGCCGGCGCACGACCTCGCCGACGCCGGGCGGGACACCCTCGAGTCGACCCTCCGCAGCCAGTAGTCGCATGACCTGGTTCAAGAAGAACGGGTTGCCGTCGGTATGGTCGACCAGGGCCGACACCGTGGCCGGGTCGACCTCGTTGCCGCGAGCAGCGCCGGCGAGCTGGGCCACGTCGGCCCGGGCCAAGCCGCGCAGCTTGAACTGCGTGGCGTGGCGCACCAGCGTGCCCAGCGCTCGCTCGAGCGGGTCGCCCCTCCCGACGTCGACGTCGCGATAGGTACCGATGATCAGGAGTCGGGTTTGCGGCAGGCCAACCGCGATGTGCTCCAGCAGCCTGAGCGTGCCCTCGTCGGCCCAGTGCAGGTCATCGAGGATCACCACCAACCCCGAAGGCGCAGCGTCGTTGGCCAGCGCGGCGGCGATGTTCTCGAACAGCTCGAAGCGGTCGAGTCCGTCGGCCGGCGGCCACGACTGCACGATCGGGCGGAAGGGCCAGAACGGCGGCGCGCCGGTGGCCTCGGGGCAGCGGCCCCATCGCACGGCTGCGCCGCGCGAAGTCGCTGCGGTGGCGACCTGCTCGGCCAACGTCGTCTTGCCGATGCCGGGCTCGCCGGCAAGGAGCGCGAGCGCGCCCCGGCCGTCGAGCGCAGCCGTCAGCATCTGCTCGAGCTCGGTTCGTTCCCCGTCGCGCCCGACGAACGTCGTCACCGGCACACGTCAACCGTGGGCACCGGGCCAGCGTAGGGAGTTTCGGGTCGCATGCGTGAGTACGACCGCGGAACGGGGGTGCCCTGGAGCAACTAGTCGTGAAATCCGCGAACGAGCGCGTAGGCCACCGGGGCGGCGTGCAGATCCTGGGACCACCGTCGTTCGCCCCGGTCGAGGCGGCCTGACCAGACGCGGCAAGACTGGCCACATGGACGTCCTGGACCTGTACGAACGGGGCAGCACCTGGAGCGCGAGCAAGATGTCGGCGGCCGCTGACCAACTCGACTCCCCCACGCCGTGTGACGAATGGGACGTGCGCGCGTTGATCAATCACATGCTCGACGCGCAGCAGTGGTTTGCCGAGGTGCCGCAGGGTTCCGACAGCCCTGGGCCCGCAGCCACGCCGCCCGACCTCCTCGGTGGCGATCCCGTGGCGCACTACGAACGGGCGCGCCAATCGGTTCTCGACGCGTACCGCGATCCCGGGGTCCGCGAGAAGCACGGTCTCATGCTCGGCATCTGCTTCGTCGACCAGCTGCTTCACGGGTGGGACCTCGCGCAAGCCACCGGCCAGGACACCGCCATCCCCGCCGACCTGGCCGACGCCTCCTTCAAGATGATCGGTGGGCGGATGGCCGACGATCAGCGGGGTGGGAAGTTCAAGCCCGCGATAGCAGTGCCCGACGACGCGTCGCCACAGGAGAAGCTTCTCGGCTACGGGGGCCGCGCTGCGCGCTGACGGCCGGCCGGTTACCTGACCGGCTGGTCAGATTCTGATCGCGCCGGCGTTGGCCGTCGCGACCATGAGGATCGCGACCACGAGCAGGCCGTACTCGACCAGGCTGGCGCCCCGCTCCGAGCGGTCGAGCGCGAGAAACATGCGGGAAAACAGGTTGAACATCGGAGCCCTCCTGAGCTGTGGGTGCGTACTTGTTCGCCGTTTGGCACGCTTGCACCTTCCGGGCAAGAGTTCGCTTCCGCAGGAATCACCAGAAAGAGGGCGAACAACAACACGGTGGGGGAATCGGGTTGAGTCTCGAGGCGGCAACGCGAGAAGAGGTAAGTCGGCTCTTCGGTCGCGCCGCGTTCGGGGCGACGCCTGACGACCTGGCCCGGTGGACAGGCCGGCCGTACGCCGAAGCGGTCGACCATCTCGTCAACGTCCCGGCCATGGGTAACCGTCCCGGCGCCGGTGACGAAGCGCGGCGCTCGAGCATCGAGCAGGGCGGCAGGGCCAAAACGCAGAGCGCGGGCGGCGCCACCGCGCAGGCGCAGATGTGGTGGCTCGAACGGATGCGCACGACGCCCTATCCGCTCGAGGAGCGCCTGACCCTTTTCTGGCACGGCCACTTCGCGACGTCAGTGCTGGCGCCGTTCCCCGACGTGGCGATGATGATGGCCCAGAACCAAACGATCCGGCTCAACGCGCTGGGCAACTTCCGCACCCTCGTGGCCGCCATGACGGTCGACTGCGCCATGCTCGAGTGGCTGGACGGGGCGCGGAACACGATCCCGGCGCCGAACGAGAACTACGCCCGCGAGTTCCTCGAGTTGTTCACGCTCGGCAAGTACCCGCAGGTCTACGGCGAGGGCGACGTCCGCGAGGCGGCCCGGGTGCTCACGGGTTGGAAGGTCGATCGCTTGTTCCGCAAGGTCGCCTTCGACGCAGGCGCGCACGACACCGGCACGAAGACGATCCTCGGAGCAACGATCCCCAACCAGGGCGCCAACGAGTACCGCACACTGATCGACGTCGCCTTGGCCCAGCCCGTCAGCGCGCTGTTCATCGCCCACAAGCTCGTTTCGAACTTCGGGTACGCGGCGCCAACCACCGATCTGCTCAGAAACGCGGACCCGCTGGTGGCGCGCGTGGCCCAGTCATTCCGGTCGACCGGTTGGGACATCCGTGCTGCCATGCGCACGCTGCTGATGTCCGACGAGTTCCGCACCGGCGACGCCAACATCCGCCGCCAGCTCGTGCGCCAACCAGCCGAGATCGTTGTCGGCGCGGGGAAGACCCTGCGGTTCACCCTGGACAACCAAGAGGTCGTGGCGCGGATGGCCAACATGGGCCAGCCCCTGTTGGTTCCGCCCAACGTGGGGGGGTGGCCGACCGGCACCGGGTGGCTCTCACCGGCCACCGTGCTGACCCGCTATGACTTCGGGATGCTCGCCCAGGGGCGCGCGACGGTGCCACTTCCCCCTGCGGGCGACTTCGACGGGTGGGCCCGCCTGCTGGGCTTGGCCCCGCCGAGTGCGACTACGACCGCCGCGCTCAAGGGCTTCTTGGACGAGCAGAGCCGCGCCGACGAGCCCACCAAGCAGGCCAGTGTCCTCGTGCTGATGCTGTCGACGCCCGAATGGGCGGTGATCTGAATGACCATGACGCGACGCCAGTTCCTGGGCGCCGCCGGGGCGACGTTGCTGGCGCCCATCGCCGGCCGCGTAGGTCCTGCGTTCGGGCAGGCGCCGGTCGACCCGGCCAGCGCGGCGCGCAACCGCCTCGTGGTGATCTTTCTCGACGGCGGCAACGACGGCCTCAACACGGTGATCCCGCGGGCCGACGTGGCCGGAAGCGCGCGCTACTCGGTCTACCGCAGGGCGCGGCCCAAGCTCGGGTACCAGCCCGGCGATTCGCTGCTGCTGGACCGCGGTGGCGACGCAGCCCACGCCCTCGGCCTCAACAAGCGGCTGACGACGCTGCACCGCTTCTACCGCGACGGCCGGGTCGCCATCGTGCAGGGCGTCGACTACCCAAAGCACAACTATTCGCACTTCACCTCGGCCGACGTCTGGCATTCGGGCGAGCCCGCCCGGGCGGCGGACACGGGCTGGCTGGGTCGCCATCTCGACCGCGTCGGCACCAGCGAAGGTGAGCTGCGCGGTGTCGGCATCGGTTACAAGATCCCGCTGATGCTCAACAGCCAGGGGGGCGGCGGCGCCGCCATCGCGTCGATCGGCGCGATGAAGTTCGACGACGGCACCGGCGACCTCGCCCGGGCGCGGCACGCCGCCATGATGCGGTTC
>JACDEA010000285.1 GCA_013816725.1 Actinomycetota bacterium | reverse complement strand
AACGTGCTCGGCGACAGCCGACGACCACGACCTCTACCGTCGCCGCGTCGACGACAGCGTTGCCGGTGACAACCGCGACCAGCGTCACCGTCCCGCCCCCAAAAGCGGCGAAGGAGGTGTCTGCCCCCGGCGAAACCTTGTTCGGGTTCCGCACCGAATCCACGACGACCACTGCGGTCGCGGTGGCCCTCCTCCTTGCCGGCGCCGTCGCGGCGTGGTTCGCCGGGCGTTGGTGGTTCTTCGTTGGCCTCGCCGTGATCGTCCTCGGGCTCGCGTTCCTCGACGGACGCGAGGCGCTGCACCAGCACGATGAGAGTCGGGCCGGACTCGTGGCGGCGGCTGTCGCTCTGGCCGTGGCGCATCTCGTGGCCGGTGGCCTCAGCCTCGAGTTGGCCCGCCGCACCCGCCGCGTCGGGACCGCGGAGCGTTAGGCGACGAGTCGGCGCTGGCCCGCCGGTCCTGCGGGCGTGCTGGTATGGACGCGACCGGCCTGATCGGTGATCGACAACGCGCCATTGGAGTCCAGCCGCTCGGTCCACCCGAGATTCCGACGTTTGTGCCACAGATGATGGTGGCGGGTACACCGCAGCACCATGTTGGAGATCGTCGTGTGACCGCCCTCCTCCCACATGTCCACGTGATGGGCGTCGCACCAGCTCGCCGGTCGATCGCAGCCGGGTTCGCGGCAGTGGCCGTCGCGCAGGGCGAGTGCGTTGAACAGATCGGGCGGCGCGGTGCGGGCCGAGCGCCCGTAGTCGAGGATCCCTGAACGCTCGTTGGCCAGCACGCGGTGCACGTTGCAGTCGCACAGCAGCGTCTCAATGAACGCCTTGGGCACGATGGCGCCGCTGACGAACGTGCCGGCGGTCTGGTCATCAACGTCGATCACGACGTTGAGGTGGGGCCGATGCCGGCCCGCGGTCTTGGCCTTCTGGTTGTCGAGGAAGAACCGGCAGACGTCGACCAGCGCGTCGGCCCGCCGTTGCTTGGCGTTTCGCTGCTCGGTCTCGGCGTCGCGGGTGGTTGCCAAGGCAAGGGCCTGGTCGATGACAGCACCGCCAACCGCGTCGAAGGACCCCGACACCTCGCGCCGCCCGTAGATCGTCTCCGACACCGAGAGCTCCCGCTCGTTTTCCGCCGGATTCGGATCCTCGTCGATCGCCTCGGCGTGGGCCTGCCACAGCATCATGGCGTGAAGGGTCTCCGCCGCGGTAAGGGGCACGAGCGTGGGCACGACGACGGCCTCGTGTTCGGCGAAGAGCGCCACGCGCCGTTGTTTGATGTTGGCGGTGATGATCCGCACCTGGGCCGACGACAGCTCGCCCGCTTCCCACGCCGCTTTGGTGACCGGCAGCTGGCTCACCTTGGCCGCCGTCGACGTCAATGCCTTGGCCGCGCCACCGGTCATGCGGCCGGCGTTGCGCAGCCACGACACCATCGACGCCGCCCCCTCGAGTTCCCACTCGCCGCCGCGTTCGAGGTCGGCGACTGCCGTGGCGAGCTTGGCCTCGAACAGGTCTCGAAGGGCGAGCGCATCAGCGACGGACGCACACGTCGGCGCGATCTCCAGGGCATCGATCGCATCTGCGAGAGCCTCATGGCGCATGATGTAATCGTACACCAGTTCGTCGAACATGTGTACGATTATTTCAGGAAATCTTGGCGGCTGCTGGCGTCGTACGGTCGGTGCACGGCGAGGGGGAGGACGAGCGCAGGGCCTCCTCAGGTCTCGCGCGTGAAACTTGGACGTGCGCCTGTAATCCAAGTCCCTCCGACGCAGTAACAGCCGCCAGCCTCATGCCAGCGTTCGGCCAGCGCCGCCGCCATGGGAAGACGTCGAGCCCGGGTACTTGGCGGCCATTGCGTCCACCGTCGCCCCGATCCAGTACGCGTGTCCGGGTCGGGGGGACGCCGAACAGGGCCGTTCCTCACCGCCGAAGTAGGCGGTCGGTTGGTCGGGGATGCCGGCTACTGGGCTCGACGCTGAGCGCGGAGTGGGCTAGCGCCGGCTCTCGGCGGTCAAGGGTGTCCTCGCGGGGATGGGAGTACCGGGGCGAAGTGAGGCACGGACCACCCTTGACGGCCGAGGGTCGGTGACGCCGAGAAGATGTGGATGCACACCGCGCGCCGGTGACCTCAGCAGCTTGGCACGCAACCAATCCCGCGGGGCACGTAATCGCAATCGCGAATCGCGAACACCTGAAGCGGTCAGCAGGAATTGGGACACTCCTCGGCGAATGGGTTGAGGGCCGTACTCAGATCGGTGATGCCGATGTCTGGGGGACAAGAATGCGCGGATACGTATAGCAATCGTGATCGTGAGCACGGTCATTCTCATGGTGGCATTCGGTGCCGTCGGACCAGCCAAGGCCACGCCCCCCATTATCGGTTGCTCCGACCCGAGCTGCCTGACCGACTACGACATGCCGATCATCACGGTTTTTCTTACGCCGGCGAGCGCCAACACGGTCAACGCCTCGGCGAACTCGACGGGTTGGCTCCATAGCGAGCGATATCACTTCACGTTCGACGTGTACGTGGATCACGTTGTCCATGTCGTGTACTTCGAGCGCGACTGCATCGGCAAAGAGAATTGCGCAACGCCCGACTACCAGGGAATCGCGTGCGGCAATCCGCTGATGTTCCACGAGATTGAGGCATACGGAACGGCATACGGCACGAACAACTCGCATGCCGTGTCCCACCAGGACACGATCGTTTGCAACTAGTCGAATTGCGCACTGGACCGATGGCCTTCGTGGAGCGAGCGAAGTCTGCCGGCTTCGAGCCGGGGCGCACGGACACGTTCATCGCGGATGCAGGCTGGGTCGGGGGAGAGGTTACCGATGGAGTGCGACTACTCGTTGTCGCAACTGGCTCAGTTCTGGTGACTCTGAGAGAGGGCCCTGGACCACACGTCACCGCTGGCCAAGCGGTGCACTGGAACGCGGGCGAGTGGTATGGGTGGCGTTCCGTCGGCGAGCCGCCGGTCACGGTTTTCGAGTTTGAACCATCGCCTCCGCTATCCGCGGTGATGGCCGATGATTGGAATTTCGATTGATCGCCGTCCGGCGCAAGCGAGCGAGGCTCCGGACCCGCGGGTTCAGAATGCTGAGGATCCACTGGGGCGTGGCCTTCCTCTGCGCGAACGTGCTCGGCGGCGAAATCAGAGCGGACGCGCCCGGCGGTCGGACCACCCGCGGGTCTCGACATAGAGCGTGACCAGGACGACCCCGCTGTTGACGAGTCACCATCGGTGGATGAGTTCTGGGCTCATCATTCGATCACTTGAAGGACTCGCCGGTTCAGTAGAGCCGGTCGTACCGCGCGGACCCGTGCCGACGTCCCCCGGTCAGCCGTCAGCCTGATGCCGCCGTTCCGCCCAGAGCCGTCCGCCACGCGGAAACGTCGAGCCCGGGGTACTTGGCCGCCATTGCGTCCACCGTCGCCCCGGTCCAGTACGCGTGTCCGGGTCGGGGGACGCCGAACAGGGCCAGTTCCTCAGGCGACTTGCCGGCAGCGAAGGAGCGGAAGGTGTCGCTGTTGCCCAGGCGCGGGAAGGCGTCATACCCGAACCAATCGGCCTGAGCCGGTCGGAAGCCAACCACGAGCACGAAGCGGAACGCGTCGGACCGGGTGAAGTCGGTGCCGCGGTGCCACACGTCGGAGCGGTAGGCCAAGAGCGAGCCCCGGCCGCCGGTGGCGGCGACCTCGTGGTCAACACCAGCCAGACGGGCTACCAGGAAGTCTGCACCGACCCGTCCTATGCGGGCCAGGTCGTGGTCATGACCTATCCGCTGATCGGCAACTACGGCGTCAACGGTGCGGACGCGGAATCTGCGCGCGCATGGGTGGAGGGCTTCGTCGTGCGCGAGGCGAGCCGCACGATGTCGAACTGGCGCGCCGAAGAGACTCTCGACGCTTATCTCAAGCGTTCGGGGATTCCCGCCATCGACCACGTTGACA
>JACDEA010000284.1 GCA_013816725.1 Actinomycetota bacterium | reverse complement strand
CACCGAGGAGTTGTCACGCGGCTCCCTGGGCGTCGCCGGATCCCTGATCACCCGCCCGGAAATCCTCACCCGCGCGCTCCTCCAGGGCGCCACCGAGGAGCAGAAACACGAATGGCTTCCCAAGCTGGCATCCGGCGAGGTGATGGCCGCCGTCGCCGTCACTGAACCCGACTTCGGATCCGACTCCGGCGCAGTCAAGACCGCGGCGACCAAAGACGGCGACGACTACGTGATCACCGGAGTGAAGACCTGGTGCACCTTCGCCGGCCGGGCCGACGTATTGATGTTGCTGGCGCGCACCGACCCGGACCGCAGCAAGGCTCACCGCGGTCTGTCGCTGTTCGTCGTCCCCAAGGAGCGGGCGGCCGGTCACGGCTTCCAGTTCGACCAACCCGGCGGCGGCCGCATGGAGGGCCGGCCCATCGACACGATCGGCTACCGAGGCATGCACTCATACGAAGTGAGCTTCGTGGGGTGGCGGGTTCCGGCCGCCAATCTCATCGGCGGCGACGGCGGGGTCGGCAGGGGGTTCTACCTACAAATGGCCGGGTTCGAGAACGGCCGCCTCCAGACTGCCGCGCGGGCGGTCGGCGTGATGCAGGCCGCGTACGAAGCAGCGCGGGACTACGCCCGCGATCGGACCGTGTTCGGCCAACCGCTGGCGGACTTCCAACTGACCCAAATCAAGCTCGCTCGCATGGCCGTTGTCATCCAAGCCGCCCGGCAGTTCATGTACACCGTGGCCCGCCTTATGGCCAAGGGGCAGGGGATGATCGAAGCGGCCATGGTCAAGGCGTACGTCTGCCGGGCCGCCGAGTTGGTAACCCGCGAGGCGATGCAGATCCACGGCGGCATGGGCTACGCGGAGGAGTTCCCGGTGAGCCGCTACTTCGTCGACGCCCGCGTGCTGTCGATCTTCGAAGGCGCCGACGAGATCCTGGCCCTCAAGGTGATCGCCCGCAATCTCCTCAAGAACGCTCGATCGTGAGCCCGCGCCAGTAGAACCAGATCGCCCGCCAGCGAACGGAGCCGTTGAACGGGAGCGCAAAGATCGACCTGAACATCCGCAGCGTGCGCCGCCACCCTTCGACCTGACCGAACTTCTCCCGCTTGGTGCGGTGGGTGACGCCCTTCATGACGCGCGCCACCGTCGTCAGCCGCGCTTCGGCAATGACGTCGTTGATCGTGACTTCGATGGTGAAGCCGTCCAGCCGCTCGGGCGGGATCGCTTCGAATATCCGCCGCGCCACTACGCGCTCGCCCGTCGTGGGCGGCAACCGAAGTATGAACGGGTTGCGCCACCCGTAGTCGAACGTCCCGATCGACATCGCGCACCGGCGATCGACGAACGGCCGGCACACGGCGTCGAGGTGCGCGCTGGTGACGCCGATCAGGTCGGCGTCGACGAAGAAGATCGCGTCGGCATCGGTCGACGCGACCCCGATCGCCATCGCGTGGGCCTTCGACCCTCGCGCCGCGTCGCGACGCACCACCTTGGCGCCGGCGGCCCGCGCTACGTCGCCGGTGTCGTCGGTGGACCCGTCGTCGACGACAACCGTCTCGCGCACGTACGCGCACTCGCGCAGCGCGCCGATCACTGCGGCAATGGTGGACGCCTCGTTCCGGGCGGGAACGACGGCGTCGAGGATCACGCTCCTGCGGCTACGCCGCCGAGCGCGTGAGCCCGGCCCGCTCGCCGCGCATCTTGAGCTTGACCGCGACCTTGCGTGACGCCTCGTCGATCATCTCGTCGCCGAACATGACCGCGCCCTTGCGTTCACCGGAACCGTCGGTGGCTTCGGCGTAGGCCTCGAGCACCGAGCAGGCCTTGTCGTATTGCTCCTGCGTCGGCGAGAACACCTCGTTGAGGATCGTGACCTGATCGGGGTGCAGCGCCCACTTGCCGTCGAAGCCGAGAATCGCGGTGCGTTGGCAGTAGTCGCGGAACCCGTCGGAATCCCGCACCTTCACGTACGGCCCGTCGATCACCTGCAACCCGTTGGCCCGCCCCGCCATCAGGATCTTCATGAAGACGTAGTGGAAGTAGTCGCCCGGGTACTCGGGGATCTGAAGGCCGCCGGCCAGTGACGGCATCTCCATCGAGGCCGAGAAGTCGACCGGCCCGAGGATGATCGTTTCGAGCCGCCTCGAGGCGCCGCAGATCTCCTCGACGTTGATCAAACCGCGGGCCGTCTCGATCTGGGCCTCGATGCCGATCTGGCCGATCGGGAGGTCGGAGTTGATCTCCACCTGGGTGAGCAACAGATCGAGCGCGATCACTTCGGCGGCCGTGTTCACCTTCGGCAGCATGATCTCGTCGAGGCGCTCGCCGGCGTTGCCCACGACTTCGATGACGTCGCCGTAGGTCCACTTGGTGTCCCACGCGTTCACGCGCACACACAGCACGCGTTCGCCCCAGTCGAGGTTCTTGATGGCGTCGACCGCCTTGGCCCGCGCGCCTTCCTTCTCCAGCGGGGCGACGGCGTCCTCGAGATCGAGGAACGTCATGTCGGCGGCCACCGTCGGCGCCTTGTTCAGGAACCGCTCGCTCGACGCGGGAACCGACATGCATGAGCGACGGGGTAGGTCGCGGGATCGGGCGGACATGGCCGTCAGACTAGGAGCCGAGCTTGGCTTTGAGGAATTCGAGGGTGCGCGACCATGCCAGGTCTGCCGCCTCTTCGTTGGCCGTGCCCAACGCGTTGTGGCCGCTGGCGAACGCGTGCCCTGTGCCGGGATACACATGGATCGTCACGTGCTTGCCCATGCCGCGGAGTTTCTCGGCCAGCGCCTCGATCGCGGCGGGCGGGAAGAAGTCGTCGTTCTCGGCCATATGCCCGAGCACCGGCGCGGTCAGGCCCGACCAGTCCGGCTCGAAGTCCCCTTGCGGGAACCCGTAGAACGGCACGACCGCGCCGATCTTGTCGCCCTGCTGCGCGGCGAGGATGAAGCTGAGCATCCCACCCATGCAGTACCCGATGACACCGACCTTGGGACCGCCGGTGTTCTCGAGCAGGAAGTCGACGGCACCGCCCATGTCCCGGCCCGCTCGGTCGGGCGGGAGCGCGTTCATGAGTTCGCCGGCCTTGTCCATTTCGGTGTGCGATGCCATCTCGCCGTGGTACAGGTCGGGCGCGAGGGCCGTGTAGCCCGCACCCGCCAGTTGGTCGCAGGTGGCCTTCACTTCGGGGGTCAATCCCCACCACTCCTGGAGCACGATGACCCCGGGGCCGGCGCCGGCTAGATAACCGCCGGCGGTATTGCCGTTGCTGGCGAACTCGACGCTCTCACCCATCAGTACGTTCCTCCCAACTTGGTGTGGTCCCATGAGACGGCCTTCTCGACATCGATCCGCACCCCGAGCCGCTTGGCGCCGGTGGCCTTGACCCCTTCGGCCGCCGCGTCGTTGAACTCCCCGAAGTAGCGGCCGTACACGTCCTCGCCGATGCGCTCGATTTCGGTGCGATCCTCGAGCACCGTGCCCCGGCCGACGAGTTCGACGCCCTTCAGCTGGTCGTAGGTGTCGCCCGTCTCGACCAGACACGTGATGCGCGGATCGCGGCGCAGGTTGAGGATCTTCTGCGACTTCCCGTAGGTCCAGAAGGCGGGAACCCCGTCGAGAAATCCGTACCACATGGCCACCAGATGAATGGTGCCGTCGTGGTTGTAGGACGCCACGTTCATGGTGTGACGACCGTGGAGGTACTCCTCCACCTCGGCGTCGGACATGCGGATCTGATCGCGCCTGCTCACGGTCGCAAGTTAGGCGGGTTAGGCGATCGGCCGCAGCAGCTCGGGCGCGACCGGGCACTCGGGGTCGGCTACGCCGACGATCTCGGTTACCAGCTCGCGGCGGACAACTTCGAAGGTGCGGTCCCACGGATCGAGTCCGTCGGCGTCGACGCGCTCGAGCAACGACTGCCACAAGCGCGCCGGAAGCGCGCGCCCGCGCCCGGCCACGAGCCAAACGGGTACCTG
>JACDEA010000283.1 GCA_013816725.1 Actinomycetota bacterium | reverse complement strand
GTGGGCGATGGCTCCGGCGGGCTGACGCGAGGCGCCTCGAATGACATCGTCTTAACCGGTCCGTCGCATCTCAAAGCGAAGGTGATGACCGGCCTACTGGCGATCATCCTCGGGTTCTCACTGCTGCGAGCGTCGCGGCGCCCGGTGGAGCTGCGCACACGTTCGTGGATGGTGGCGGCCGAGCGATCGGTGATCGCGCCGGTTTCATGGCTGCTCGAGTTGGAGGCGGGGGTAAGCGCCTCGACGGCGGGTGTTCGTGTCGCTGGCGACGGCCAGCGCACACCGCATACGGCGACGCTGTTTATGAGTAGCCCGCTCTGACCACTGAGCTACGGCCCCGAAGATCTGGAGCTCCGGGGCTGGGACTCGAACCCAGAACCTGCGGATTAACAGTCCGACGCTCTGCCGATTGAGCTACCCCGGATGGAACCCTGGGACGTTACCAGCGCCCGCATTACGCCCCGTCGAACTGTCAGCTGGGGTGTTGGTAGGGCTCTTGGGGTAAGAAGCACGCATGAAGTTCCGACTTGGACTCATCGTGGGATTCGCGCTCGGCTATTACCTCGGGGCGATGGCCGGCCGCGAGCGCTACGAGCAACTGAACCGATACCTGCGCAAGGCCCGTCGTTCCGACGCGTTCGAAACCGCAGTGGACAAGACCAAGGCCGTCGTCGATCTCGGCGTCGAACGGGCCAAGGACCTGGTGGACAACAAGGTCAACGGCCATTCGGGACCGGTGGCGGTACCGGGCACCACGCCCGTCAGCAAGTCGCTGTAGATGACCTATATCGGATCGGCGTGTACACGCCCATTCGATAGAGGTCACTCCTCGTCGAGGTAGTCGCGCAGGCGCTGGGAGCGGATCGGGTGGCGCAGCTTGGCCAGCGTCTTGGACTCGATCTGGCGAATGCGCTCGCGGGTGACGCCGAATTCCTTGCCGACCTCTTCGAGCGTGCGCATCTGACCGTCGTCGAGGCCGAAGCGCAGGCGCACGACTCTCTGCTCGCGCTCTGACAGCTCGCCCAACGCCTGCTTCACCGCTTCATTCAGGAGCGCGCGGGCGGCGGCGTCGGCCGGCACGACCGCGCCCTGGTCCTCGATCACGTCGGACAGCGAGAAGTCGTCCTCGTCGCCCATCGGTTCGTTGAGGCTGACGGTGTCCTGGTTGATCCGGAGGATCTCCCGCACCCGCGTGGGTGTCATCTCGACCCGCAGGCCGATCTCCTCGATGGTGGGTTCGCGGCCCAGCTCCTGCAGCATCTGGCGCTGCACGCGGACGACCTTGTTGATGGTCTCGACCATGTGAACCGGGATGCGGATCGTGCGGGCCTGGTCGGCGATGGCCCGGGTGATCGCCTGGCGGATCCACCACGTGGCGTACGTCGAGAACTTGAAGCCCTTCGTGTAGTCGAACTTGTCGACGGCGCGCATGAGGCCGAGGTTTCCCTCTTGGATCAGGTCGAGGAACGCCATGCCCCGGTTGCGGTAGCGCTTGGCGATGGATACGACCAACCGGAGGTTCGCTTCGATGACGTCCTGCTTGGCCTCGAGCCCGTCGGCCACGATGCGTTCTTGCTGGAGCAGCTCACGCGGCGGGATGTCGACCTGGCTCCCGTACTGATCCTCCAGTTCGGCGATGCGCGCCGCCGCCGCCAGACCGGTCTCGATGCGCCGCGCCAGCGTGACCTCCTGCATGGCGGTCAGCAGCGGGACCTTGCCGATTTCCTTGAGATACATGCGGACCGGGTCGGAGCCCCCGCCGGTCCCCCGCGCCTCTTCAGGCAACCGGCCGAGGAGCATCGACAAACGGCGGTGAGCGCGACGCTTACCCGCCGCGGTTTCGACTGCCGGCACCTCGCCGGTGGCGTCATCGGCGACGATCGGCTCGTTGATGACCGCCTCGTCGGGGTCGTCGTAGACGATCCCCTCGGAGCGCAGGCGGTTCACCACGCCGTCGATGAGTTCGGGCGTGAGCTCGACGGTCTTGAGCACGGGCATCACGTCGTCGGGCGTGAGCGTGCCCTTTTGCTTGCCGACGGCGATCAACCCGATGAACTCATCGGCCGGCAGGCCCTCGGGCACTGACGTCGCGTTGTCGTCCGGTGCCGATACCGGCCACGCGCCGTCTGTCATTCATCCTCCTCGCCGCGCTCCGCCAGCCAGGCTACTAAACGCTCAGACGCCTCCACGCGTGTCACCGGATCGAACAGCTGCTCGCGAGTGAGCTTCAGCCAGCTCATTGCCGACGATGAGGCTTCGATGTCGTCGCTCTCGCGGGTGGAGCGCTCGAGGGCAACGATGGCCCGGTTAGCGACCCGTTCGAGCAGCAACGCGATGATTTCGTCGGGCTCGGCGTCGGTGTCCTCCACGGCCAGTCGTTGCAGCAGCGCGGCGGCGCCGGGATCGGCGTGTTCGATCGCATCGTGCAACGTGTCGGCGCTGGCCAACGCCCGGAAGGCGGCGGCGTGCAGCTCTTCGACGAACATCGCTTCTTCGAGACGGTCGACGACGTCGGCCGGCCGCGATATCGCCAAGCGCAGCGCGTTCAACTCGGGACCTTCGGCGAGGCGCACCATGCGCTCGACCGGTCGCACGACGGGGTTGGCGCCGACGCGCTTGATGCTGCGTTCGAGGCGGTCGGCGGGAATGTCGCACGTCGCGGCGATACGACCGATGTATTCGTTCCGGACGAGATCGTTGGGATGTTCGGCGACGATCGCCAGGGCGTTCTCCGCCGACCGCGCCCGACTCTCGGGCGACCGGAGATCGGCGCCGGCCAACGCCCGCTCCACTCGAAAGGCGAGGAAGGGCTGCGCCTTCTGGATCGCGGCCTTGAGCGCCTCGGGATCGCGACGGGCGACGTCGGCCGGGTCGGCGCCCTTCGGAAACGCGGCGACCGCGATATCGACACCGAGTTGCTGCTCCCACTCGTAGAAGCGCTCGGCCGCGGCCTGACCGGCGGCGTCGGCGTCGTAGGCCAGCACGACGCGGCCGGCGAAGTTCTTGAGCATGCGGAAGTGCTCGTCACCCACTGCAGTCCCGCACGTGGCCACTGCTCTGGGCAGGCCGGCGCCGAAGAAGCCGATGACGTCGGTGTAGCCCTCGCACACGATCACCTCGCCGGCGTCGACGACGTCGTTCTTGGCCCAGTTGAGCCCGTAGAGGGTGCGACGTTTGGAGTAGATCGGCGTCTCCGGCGAGTTCTTGTACTTGGGCTGGTCTGGTGGCGCACCGGGCATGATGCGCCCGCCGAACGCCACCGCCTTGCCGCCGGTGTCGAAGATCGGGAACATCACCCGCCCACGGAACCCGTCCTGCTGGCGGCCGCGGCGATTGACAAAGCCGAGCCCGGCATCTTGCAGCACGTCGTCAGCCACCTTGAGCTGTCGCGACAGCGCGTCCCACTCGTCGGGCGCCCAACCCAGTTGGAACTGCCGCACGACGCCACCGTCGTACCCGCGCGAGCGCAGGTACCCGCGAGCCGCCGCAGCATCGGGCGACGACAACAACCGCTGGTGGTACCACTCGACCGCCTTGGTCATCGTGTCGAGCAGGACCTCGCGTCGCTTGCGATCGCGACCGGCGGCGGCCTGGTCGTACCGCAGCTGGATGTTCGCCCGCGCCGCCAGCCGTTCGACCGACTCGACGAAGTCGAGATGGTCGATCTCACGCAAGAACGTGATGGCGTCGCCCTTGGCTTGGCAGCCGAAACAAAAATACAGACCTTCCTCGGCATTGACCGAGAACGAGGCGGTCTTCTCGGCGTGGAACGGGCACAGCCCCTGGTACCGCCGGCCCCGCTTACGCAGCGCGACGTGCTCGCTGATCACGCCGACGATGTCGGTCTCGGCCCTGACCCGGGCGACGTCCTCGTCGAGAATGCCCACTACTTGAGGTAACGCCCGAACCACTCGAGCATGGCGTCCATGCGCTGCACGCGGTGGCGCGGCGCGCCCGACCGCGACAGCTCATGGCTCTCACCCGGGAAG
>JACDEA010000282.1 GCA_013816725.1 Actinomycetota bacterium | reverse complement strand
CCGCCTCGGTGAGGGCGTCGACCGCACGGGACGGTTGGCGCCCACGGCTATCGACCGAACCGTCGCGGTGTTGCGCGAATACAGCGCGGTGCTCGACGCCCACGGCGTGCGCCGCGTTCGCGCAACGGCGACGTCAGCGGCGCGCGACGCCGAGAACCGCGATGAGTTCTTCGCCGCCGCCGAAGCCGCCGTCGGCGTGCGCCCCGAGCTGCTGACCGGCGACGAGGAAGGGGGGCTCTCCTTCCTCGGCGCGGCGTCCGACCTCGATCCCGGCGACGGCCCGTTCCTCGTCGTCGACATCGGCGGCGGCTCGACCGAGTTCGTCGTCGGCCGCGATGCGCCGATCGGCACGATGTCGGTCGACCTCGGATGCGTTCGCGTCACCGAGAAGTTCCTTGACGGCGACCCGCCCGAGCCCGAGGAGCTGGCCAACGCCATCGGCGTCGTGCGCGACGCGCTCGACGACGTCACCCGAGCCCTGCCGTCGGTGCTCGACGCCGCTCGCCTGGTCGGCCTGGCCGGAACGGTCACCACGGTGGCCGCCGTCGAGATCGGGCTGGCCGCCTACGACCGCGATCGCATTCACCACTTCGAACTGACCCGCCCCGCGGCGGAGGACGTGTTCCGCACGCTGGCCACGGAGTCGCGGGCCGAACGCATCCATAACCCCGGGCTGGAAGCGGCGCGGGCCGATGTGATCGTCGGCGGCGCGCTGATCCTGGTCACGATCATGCGCCACTTCCGCTTCGAGTCGTGCCTGGTGTCCGAGGCCGACATCCTCGACGGCCTCGCCCTGAGCCTGATGACGCGATGACCTATATCGAATGGGTGTGCACACCCCCATTCGATATAGGTCATCCCCGGTTTCGTCAGATGCCGCGCAGCGCCGTGAGAACTTTCGAGTAGGCGTCGACCTCGCCCGATATCCGCTGCGGGAGGTCGGGAAAGGCGACGGCGGCGGCGACGACCCGGTACACCACGGCGCGGGCCAGGAGCTGATCGCCGTTCTCGGTCATGCCGAAGCGCATCGCCAGCGTGAGCGGCGCCGCCTCCCACGCGATCGCGTCCACCACGGCGACGGCGTCGGCCAACGCTGCCGGTCGCACATACGGCGAGACGTCGATCACCGCCGGCGCCAGGTCCTCGGCGAACAACACATTGCCGCCGATATCACCGTGGATCACCTGCGCTGGCGCGCCGGTCCACGGCGTGTCCACCAGCGGTCGCAGCCGGTCGATGACCGCACCGACTTCACCCGGGCATTCGGCGGGCTCCTCCTCGCCCCACGCGACGCGATCGCCGACGCTCCAGGGCGTCTGCCGATCGAGCACGCCGTCGGGTGGTGCAGGCACCGATCTGATGGCGGCGTGGAACGCGCCCGACGTCGCCAGGAGCTCGTCCCACCGGCCCGACGCCGTCGCGCCCTCGAGCCACGTCGTGGCCGCCCATCCCTCCACCACCCACCGGCCGTCATTGGCGGGCACGTGACGCGACATGCGAAACCCCTCGCCGTCGTCGACCTCCTCGATCGTGGTGGCCAACCACTCGACGACCGCGGCGTTGTTCACCGGCTTCAGCACGATGCTGCCGGCGCGCCACGCGTTGCCCTCGCCGCCCTCGAGGCGCACGGCCGAACCGGGTCGGGCCACGAACGCGGCGAGGACTTCGTCGGGGGGAGCGCTCATCGGTGCAGCCTGTCAGTCGGCGGTGGCCACTCGCTTGTCGCCCCGCTCGCGCCCGGGGTCAAAGGCCAGGTCGAGGAGGTCGGCGAAGACCGACTCCGGACTCACGGCCACGCCCCGCTTGGCGAACCAGCCGATGAGATTGGCCACGTCGCGCTGCAGGAAGTCGCTGGCGTTGGGGTTGTCGTCGAGGTCGATGGCCTGGGGTAGATCGATGATCACGAGTCGGCCTTCCCAGGCCAGCACGTTGTAGGGCGACAAGTCGGCGTGCACGATGCCGTCCCACGTCATCTTGCGCAGCGCGTCGATCGCCTGCGCGCAGAGATCGTCGAGGTCGGTTCGTTTGATACCGGCGTTGACCAACCGAGGCGCCATCTCATCGGCGTCGCCGATGTACTCGAGCATGACCTCGGTTCCGTGGCGCTGGACGGGGTACGGCACGGGCACACCGATCGCCCACAAACGGTTGAGCCGGGCCATCTCGTTGGCCGCCCACGTTGCCGCCCGCACCGTGGCGCCGAAGCGCGTCTGGCGCGCCGCTGCTCGCTCCTCGCGGGTGTTGTGGTTGACCTTGCTGGCCCGGTACGAGGCGTCGTTGCGGAACTGGCGATGCTGCGTGTCGCGGTAGCGCTTGGCGGCCAGCAGGTTCGTGACATCGCCGAGCGTGCGCTCGACCAGGTAGACGTCGGCCTCCTTGCCGGTCTTGAGCAGGCCGAGTTCGTTCTCGACGGCGTCCCCGCTGGTGATGACCCACTCGGGGACCGGGATCGGGCCGCGCTCGTCGGCCCACAGGTAGGACGACTCGCCGTCAGCGCGAGTGTCGTAGTTCAGGAAATCGAAGCGTTCGGGCTTGACCCGCTTCTCAAATTCTTCAGACAAGGGAACTCCTCCGGGAGGAGCGCCCCGGCGCTTCCGCTAGACGGCGACGAGAAGGAGGGGCGCTTGGCGATGGTTGCTCGATTCGACAGCCAATGCACTCACCTCCTGTCGCAGCGGACTCCATAGTCTTACCAGCGCTGCGCCGCAAGCGGGCGTCATTAATAGGCTGCGCGGCGTAATGGCCTTGCCTGAACGCATCCTCATGGGTCCCGGCCCCAGCAACCCGTACCCCGAGGCGATGAGCGCGCTGGGGCGGCCGATGCTCGGTCATCTCGACCCCGATTTCCTGGCCGTGCTCGACGAAACCTGCGACCGCCTGCGGACGGTGTTCCGGACGGCGAACCCGTTGACCCTGCCGATCAGCGGCACCGGTTCGGCGGGGATGGAAGCGGCGTTCGTAAACCTCGTCGGGCCCGGCGACGTCGTCGTCGTCGGCGTCAACGGGCTGTTCGGCGAGCGGATGTGCGACGTGGCGGCGCGTTGTGGCGGCGATGTCGTGCGCGTCGAAACCGCGTGGGGGCGCGCGCTCGATCCGCAGCAGCTGATCGAGGCACATCCCGCTCCCAAGCTGATCGGCGTGGTGCACGCCGAAACGTCCACCGGCGTTCGCAACGACATCGAGGCCGTCGGTGCCAACAAGAAGGACGCACTGTTGCTCGTCGATTGCGTCACCTCCCTGGGGGGTATCGACGTCGCCGTCGACGACTGGAACGTCGACGTCGCATACAGCGGTACGCAGAAGTGTCTGGGCGTGCCCCCGGGGCTTGCGCCCTTGACTATGAACGAGCGAGCGTCGGCCCGCCGCGTCGCCCGCGTGCAGTCGTGGTATCTCGACCTCGGCATGATCGCCGACTACGCGGCCACCGCCGGCGCGCGCAAATACCACCACACCGCGCCCGTCTCCATGATCTTCGCCCTCCATGCCGGGCTGGGCGCCGTGCTCGACGAAGGGCTCGAGGCCGCGTGGGGCCGCCACGCCGAGTGCGGCGCCCGCATTCAGGACGGGCTCGAGAAGCTGGGCTTTGAGCTACTCGCGCAGGACGGCTACCGCCTTCCGCAGCTGACGACGGCCCGCCTCCCCGAGGGCGTCGAGGACGCCTTCGCCCGGCGGGCGCTGCTCGAACGCTTCGGTATAGAAGTGGGCGGTGGTGTCGGGCCGTGGGTCGGCAGTGCGTGGCGCGTCGGCTGTATGGGTAACACCGCGCGGTTGCGCAACGTCGCTGCATTCCTTGCCGCGGTCGAAGAAGTGATCCGGTGGTGATGGCGTGGTGATCCGCGCCGCTCCGTTGGAACTGACCGGTCGTCGCCTCATGCTGCGCCCGCTCAACGCCGGCGACTTCGACGGCTGGCGCGACGTGCGCCACCGTTGTCGCGAGTGGCTCGTCAAGTGGGAACCCCGCCCGGCGCCGGGCCACGCCGATCCCAGCGAG
>JACDEA010000281.1 GCA_013816725.1 Actinomycetota bacterium | reverse complement strand
CACCGAGGACGAACTCGAACCTACGGCGCTCACTCACTACGTCCCTTCCACCGCGGCGGTGCCCGAGGGCGAGGTCATCATCGAGCGGGGATCGACCGCGCAGGACGTCGGGCCCAAGCTCAACCGCAGCGCGGCCGACGTGGTGCGCTTCTTGTTGCAACAGGGCGAGATGGTCACCGCCACGATGTCGCTGTCCGACGACGCCATCGAGCTGTTCGCCGCCGAGATCGGCGCCAAGATCCGCCTGGTCGAGGCCGGCCAGGAGAAAGAAGCCGAACTCCAGGCCAAGTACTTCGAAGAAGAGGAAGAGGAAGACGACGGCCTCCTGCGACCGCGCCCGCCGGTCATCACGGTGATGGGCCACGTCGACCACGGCAAGACACTGCTCCTCGACAAGATCCGTGAGGCCAACGTGGTCGCCGGCGAGGCCGGCGGCATCACCCAGCACATCGGCGCCTACCAGGCCGAGCGCGACGGCAAGCTCATCACCTTCATCGACACGCCCGGCCACGAGGCGTTCACCGCCATGCGCGCCCGCGGCGCGCAGGTCACCGACATCGTGGTGCTCGTCGTGGCCGCCGACGACGGCGTCATGCCCCAGACCGTCGAGGCGATCAACCATGCCAAGGCGGCCGACGTGCCCATCGTCGTCGCCATCAACAAGATCGACCGCGAGGACGCCAATCCACAGCGGGTGATGCAGCAGCTGGCTGAGCACGGCCTCGTCCCCGAGGCGTGGCAGGGCGAAACGATCATGGTCGAGGTCTCTGCGATGCAGAACCTGGGCGTCGACGATCTGCTCGAGCAGCTGTTGATCGTCGCCGAGGTCGAAGAGTTGCGGGCCAACCCCGAAGGTCGCGGTCGTGGCACGGTGCTCGAGGCCAATCTCGACGTCGGCCGGGGTCCGGTGGCCACTGTCATCGTCGAGAACGGCACCCTCCGGGTCGGCTACCCGATCGTCGCCGGCGCCGCGTGGGGCCGCGTCCGGGCCCTCGTCGACGACAAGGGCGACAACATCAAAGAAGCGCTGCCGTCGATGCCCGTGCAGGTGCTCGGCTTCACCGAAGTGCCGGTGGCCGGCGACGAGTTCCGGGTCACCGACGCCGACAAGACGGCGCGCACGATCGGCGAGACGCGTGAGCAGCGCTTCCGCCACGCGGGGCTCACGCCTAGTTCGTCGGTGCTCAGCAGCGGCGCCAAACTCGAGGACATCTTCGAGCAGATTCAGCGGGGAGAGCAGGCCACGCTGAACATGATCCTCAAGACCGACGTGCAGGGTTCACTCGAGGCGCTCACCCAGTCGCTGAAGAAGCTGGAGCGAGACGAGGTCAAGCTCAACTTCGTACACAGTGCGGTGGGCGGCATCACCGAGAACGACGTGCAGCTGGCGGCCACGTCGAACGCCACGATCATCGGCTTCAACGTCCGCCCCGACCGCAAGGGCCGCGAGCTGGCGCAGAGCGCCGACGTCGAGATCCGCACCTACGAGATCATCTACCAGGTCCTCGAGGACATCGCCGCCGCCATGGTCGGCATGCTCGCGCCGGAGTACGAGGAAGTCGTCACCGGCGACGCCGAGGTCCGGGCCATCTTCCGGGTGCCCCGCATCGGCGCCATCGCCGGCTGCATGGTCCTCAACGGCGTCATCACCCGCGGCTCGAAGGTGCGTTTCCTCCGCGAGGGCGTGGTCATCTGGCGCGGCCAGATCAACTCGCTGCGCCGGTTCAAGGACGACGCCCGCGAAGTGGCGGCCGGCTTCGAGTGCGGCATCGGCCTGTCCGACTACCAGGACCTGCGCGAGGGCGACATCATCGAGACCTACGAGGAGCGCGAGATCCCGCGCACCTAGACGTCCTCGAGAATGCAGGTCGGCATCATCCGGTTTGAGTTGTTCATCCCGACGAGCCATTCGTTGAAGGAGAAGCGGGCCGCGATCAAGCCAATCATCGAGGGGGCGAAGCGCCGGTTCGGCGTGGCGGTGGCTGAGGTGGCGCACCAAAACACCTGGCAACGGGCAGACTTGGGGGTGGCGGCAGTCGCCGCATCGGTGGGTCACGTCGAGGACGTGCTCGACGAGGTGGAGCGGTTCGTGTGGTCGCATCCGGAAGTCGAAGTGCTCTGCGCCCAACGCAGCTGGCTGGAGGAAGACCGTGCCTGATCGGCGCTACCCGCGCACGGCGCGGGTCAACCAGGTGCTTCGCGAGGTGATCGCCGACGTCCTCGAACGGGTCTCGGACCAGGACGACCGGCTGGCGCTGGTGACGGTGACGTCGGTGCACGTCGACGCCGACCTCCGCCGCGCAACGGTGTTCTACGCCTCGCGCCAGGAGGGCGTCGCCGACGCGCTCAAGGACCAACGGGTGCGGCTCCAAGCGGCCATCGGCCGCCAGGTGCGGCTCAAGCGCACGCCCCAACTTTCCTTCGAGCCCGATCCCGCGGTATTCAGTGGAGAACAGGTGGAGTCGATACTCCGCCGGATTCGACCGCATGATCTCGACTGACGACATCGACCGGGCCGTTGCGGTGATCAACGAGGCCGATTCGCTGGCGCTGGCCTGCCACGTCGGCCCCGACGGCGACGCGCTGGGCTCGATGCTCGCCCTTCATCACCTCTGTCGGGCCCACGGCAAAGCCTCGATAGCGTCTTTCCCCGAACCCTTCGTCGTGGCGCCGCATTACACGTTCCTGCCCGGACTGGACACGATCACCAAGCCGGCCGATTTCCCCGCCGCGCCCGAGGTGATGATCACGTTCGACTGCGGGTCGCTCGACCGCCTGGGCGGCCTGGCCACCCCGGCGCAGGCCGCAGGCGAGCTGATCGTGCTGGACCACCACGTCAGCAACGAGTGCTACGGGTCGATCAACCTGGTCGACGCCGATGCCGCCGCCACCGCCGTCGTCGTGCGCCACCTGGCCGCGCTTCTGGGCTGGCCGCTCGATCGCGACGCTGCGCTCTGCATCTACACCGGCCTGGTTACCGACACCGGGCGCTTCCAGTACTCCAACACCACGCCCGCCGTCTTCGCGCTGGCTGAGGAACTGGCCCGGTTCGACCTGCCCATCGCGGCGATGACCCGCCAGCTGTTCGAGGAGCACCGCTTCGCGTACATGCAACTGGTGGCCACCTGTCTCGGCCGAGCGCAGCTCGACAAGGATCTCGAGCTGGTCGCCACGTGGATCACCGCAGACGACCTGCGGAGATTCGACGTCGAGATCGAGGAGACCGAAGGGCTCATCGACCTCATCCGCCGGGCAGCCGAAGCCGAGGTGTCGTGCATCCTCAAGGAGACGCCCGAAGGGATCCGCGTGTCGCTGCGCTCGATCTCGCGCGTCGACGTCGCCGCCATCGCCCACCGCTTCGGCGGCGGCGGTCACCGCTACGCGGCGGGTTTCACCACCGCCGGCACCGTCGAGAGCGTGCTGGCCGACATCAGCGACGCCCTCCGCGAACCGTCTTGATCGACGGCCTCGCCGTCGTCGACAAGCCGGCCGGGTGGACCAGCCACGACGCTGTCGCCCGCTGCCGCAAGATCTTCGGGCAGAAGCGGGTGGGCCACTCGGGCACGCTCGATCCCGACGCCACCGGCGTGCTCCTGGTCGGGCTCGGCCGGGTCACCCGGCTCCTGCGGTTCTTGACGGTGCTGCCCAAGTGCTACGTCGGCGAGGTGGTGCTCGGCGCGTCGACGACCACGCTGGATGCGGGGGGCGACGTCGTCGAGCGCTTCGACATGACCGCCGTCACCGAGAGCGCCATACAGCGCGCCGCGGCGGCGTTCATCGGTGACATCGAGCAGATCCCGCCGATGGTCTCGGCGGTGAAGGTCGGGGGCCGGCGCCTGCACGAGCTGGCGCGCAGGGGCGAGGAAATCGAGCGGGCACCGCGTCCGGTGCGGGTCGACCGCTTCGACGTGGCGGCCACCGCCGAGGTCGGCGTGTTCGCCATCGAAGTCAACTGCTCATCGGGCACCTACATCCGATCGCTGGCCGCCGAC
>JACDEA010000280.1 GCA_013816725.1 Actinomycetota bacterium | reverse complement strand
GGCGGCGATCGACGAAGGGTGGGTGACGATCACCGGTCGGCTGACTGCGGTGATCATCCGCGGCGGCGAGAACATCAGCATCGCCGAGGTGGAAGGGGTGCTCGAGCGACACCCCGCGGTGCGCCACGCCGTGGTGATCGGCTACCCCGACGATCGGCTGGGCGAGCGCGTCGCCGCCGTCGTGGTCGCCCCTTCCGACTTCGACCTGACGGCCTGTCGGCAGTGGTTCGCCGATCAGGCGGTGGCGCGGTTCAAGACGCCCGAACACGTCGTCCGCGTCGACGCCATCCCCACCCTCGCGGCCGGCAAACCCGACCGCGCCGCCCTCGCCCGCCTTCTGTCAGACAGTTTGGGTTAGATGACGCTTTCGCCGGCCTCGACGCGCCGGCGGAGGAGCGTCGCCAGGCGGTCGCGGTGGAAGGCGGCGTCGCCGAAGCTCACCTGATCGAGCTGCGCCCGCTTGAGGTACAGGTGCAGGTCGTGCTCCCACGTGAAGCCGACGCCGCCGTGGACCTGGAGGGCCGAGGCCAGTACGCGCTTCGACGCGTCGGCACACCACACCTTGGCGCTCGACGCGGCGATCGCCGCGTCAGCGTGGTCGGCGCCCACGCACCACGCCGCCCAGTAGACCACCGACCGCATTCCTTCGACGTCGACCAGCATGTCGGCGCAGCGATGCTTGATCGCCTGAAAGCTGCCGATGGGCTTGCCGAACTGTTCGCGCACCTTGGCGTAGTCGACCGCCATCTCCATAGCCCGGGCGGCCACGCCGAGCAGCTCGGCCGAGAACGCCACCGTGGCCCGATCCAGGAATCCCTCGGCGGTGGCGACCTCGGTCCCGTCGGCGACGTCGACGTCGCGCAACCAGCCCAGCTCCCGCGTGCGGTCCATGGCCGCCTCGCGGGGCGGCGCGGTGGCTAGTCGTACCCGCCTCATCACGTCGCCGTGGCGAACGATGGCGGCCGACGCCGAGGGCGCGTATAACGCAGGCGCGTTCACGTCCCACGCGATGGCGGTGATCTCGTCGGTGCCGGCCAGCCACTGGCTCAAGAAGGGCGCCGGCGCGACGTGGCGGCCGACCTCTTCGAGGAGCACGGCGGCCTCGACCACGCCGACAAACTCGGGATCGGTCCAGCCTTGCTCGACCATGGCGCGCCACAAGTCGGCGTCGTAGCCGCCGCCGGCGTCGACGACCTTGCGAACCCGTTCCGGCGACGCCAGGCGGTCGAGCAGATCGCGGGCCGCGTCGCGCAGGGCCAGTTGGTCGGACGACAGCTCGAAATCCATGGTGCGGCAATGATGGTCGGCGATGGAGGTCCGCGACGAGTTGGAAGCGTGGCTGCGCGCCAACCTGCCGTGGGAGTACGGGCGGGGCCTGCCCCCCCGGTTCGAGGACCTGGCCGAGGAGGTCGCCTTCGGCCGCGACTGGCAACGACGCCTCGCCGCTGACCGCTGGGTCGGCGTGACCTGGCCGGTCGAGTACGGCGGGCGGGCGGCGTCGGCGGTCGACAACTTCGCGGTGCAGGAGGAACTAGCCCGAGCCCGAGCGCCCGAACTGGTGGGGCGCATCGGCGTGAACCTGGTGGGACCGACGCTGCTGGCCCACGGGACGGCCGACCAGCGCCAGCGATGGCTCCCGCGCATCCTCGATGCCTCGGACCTCTGGTGTCAGTTGTTCTCCGAGCCCGACGCCGGGTCCGATCTCCGCTCGCTGAAGACGCGCGCCGTCAGCGTCGAAGGCGGCTGGCGACTCACCGGTCAAAAGGTGTGGACGTCGTACGCGCAGTTCGCCGACTGGGGGCTGTGCTTGGCCACGGACGCCCGGATCACCTGTTTCGCCGTCGACATGACGGCGCCCGGCATCGACGTGCGGCCGCTGGTGCAGCTCACCGGCGAGGCCGAGTTCAACGAGGTGTTCCTCACCGACGTGTTCGTGCCCGACGACAGCGTTATCGGTGCCGTCGACGACGGCTGGCGGGTCGCCAACTCGACGCTCTCGGCCGAGCGGGGAGTGAACCCGCGCCAGCTCGTCATCCACATCCAGCTTGTCGAAGAGCTGCTCCGGCTGGCGCTCGAACGGGGCGGCTTCGACGACCATCGCGTCCGCCAGCGGTTGGCGCAGGCCTTCGTGGAAGTGAAGGTGTTCCAGCTCCACAACCGCCGCACGTTGGCCCGGCTCACACGGGGCGAGGAGCCCGGCCCCGAAGGCAGCGCGCTCAAGCTGTACTGGAGCGAGATGAGCAAGCGGCTGCACGACACCGCCATGACGGTGCTCGGACCCGAGTCATCGCTCTTCGGCCCCTGGCAACGGTCGTGGCTCTACTACCACGCGGCGTCGATCTTCTCGGGCACCAACGAGATCCAGCGCACGATCATCGGCGAGCGCGTCCTAGGGTTACCCCGGTGACCGTGGTTCTCTACGACGTCGACGGCGCGGTGTGCACGATCACCCTGAACCGTCCCGAGGTGGCCAACGCGCAGGACACCGCGTTGATCGACGCGCTGGACGCCGCCTTCGACCGGGCCGACGAGGACGACGACGTCCGCGTCGTCATCCTCGCCGCCGCCGGCAAGCACTTCTCGGCCGGCCACGATCTGAAGGCGTTGGTGGGCGACGTCGAGCCCGATCAATGGCGGCGCATGCGGGAGACAGCGGAAGGCAAGTTCCGCCACGAGCAGGTCATGTATTACGGCCGCTGCGAGAAGATCTACCGCTTCCGCAAGCCGACGATCGCCGCCGTGCAGGGGAGCTGCATCGCAGCCGGGCTCATGTTGGCGTCGATGTGCGACCTGATCGTCGCCGCCGACGACGCCGTGTTCCAGAACCCCGTGCTGCGCATGACGGGCGCCGGTGTCGAGCTGCTGGTGGAGCCGTGGGAGCTGGGCCCCCGCAAGGCCAAGGAGTTCCTCCTCACCGGCGACAAGATCGACGCGCAGGAGGCGTGGCGGCTCGGCCTGGTGAACCGCGTCGTTCCGCGGGCCGACCTGGCCACCGCCACCCGCGAGCTGGCCGACAAGATCGCGTTGGTCCCCCCGGCGACCGCACAGGTCGTGAAGGACTCCATCAACCACGCCATGGACCTGCAGGGCAAGGCCGACTCCTGGAAGTACCACTTCATGGCGCATCACTGGATGCACAACACGTCGACCGCGCTGACCGCGCTCGAGGAGCGCAAGTCCCGGAAGAACATGAAAGAGGTCTTCGCCGACCGCGACCGGGGCGACGCGCCGGGCCCGTGAGCCTTCCGCTCGAAGGCGTGCGGGTGATAGACGCCGGCACGCGCATCGCCGCGCCGTTCTGCGCCGGTCTCCTCGGCGAGCTGGGGGCCGAGGTCATCAAGGTCGAGCAGCCCGGCGTGGGCGACTTCATGCGCACCATCGGGCCGTTCAAAGACGAGTACTCGTTGTTCTGGGCGGTGGAGGGTCGGGGTCGCAAGAGCGTCACGTGCAACCTGCGCAAGCCCGAGGGCCAGGCGCTGTTCAAGAAGCTGGCCGCCACCGCGCACGTGCTCGTGGAGAACTTCCGCCCCGGCGCCATGGAGGGTTGGAACCTCGGACCGGGCGACGTCAACCCCGACCTGGTGTACGTACGCATCAGCGCGTTCGGGCAGGACGGTCCGTATGCGCAACGCCCCGGCCTCGACCGCATGGGCATGGCCTACGGCGGCCTGATGCACCTGACGGGCTATCCCGACCGCCCGCCGGTGCGGATGGGGGTCACGCTCACCGACTACCTCACGGGGTCGTTCGCCGCGTCGGCGGCGTCGGCCGCGCTCTACGCCGGGCGCGGCGCGGTCATCGACGCGTGCCTCTACGGCTCCGCGCTACGAATCCTGGAGTGGACGTTGGCGGCCTACGACGCGCTGGGCACCGTTCGCACGCGCGAGGGCAACCGTCTCGCCAACTCGGCGCCGCTGGACAACTACCCAACCGCCGACGGCCGCCACGTGTGCATCGTGGCCGGGGCCGACGCCAACTTCGCCAAGCTGTGCACG
>JACDEA010000279.1 GCA_013816725.1 Actinomycetota bacterium | reverse complement strand
TCGCCGCTGGGTGCGGCCAGCCTCACGGCCGGGTTGAGGTCGACGGCGCCGACACGCCGCAGCCACCCGAAGTAGCGGCGCAAGGATGCCGCTTTGCGGGCGATCGTTCTGCGGGCATACCGGCGGGTGGTGAGGTACGCCATGTAGCGACGCAACAACGCCCGGTCGACGGCCTGGGGCTGCCCCGCCCCGCCTCGTTCACTCCACCCCACGAAGTCGGTGACGTCACGGCGGTACGCGACAACCGTGGCCTCACCCACGTCGGTAAGCGACGCCACGAAGGCGTCGAACCGCCACTGATCGTCACCGGCCATCGCGGTCAACGGTACCGACGGGTCCCGGGCTCACGGTGGAGGCGCCCGGCGTTCCCACCACCCGTCGACCGCCCTGGCCCAGCCGTCGGCTTCGAGACGGGTGAGCGCGACGGCGACGGCGGCCGGCGGAGTACCGGTGCGCAGGCTGATGCTTTCGAGGCTGCTGGGCGACCAGCCGATGGCCGCCAGCACCGCCGATTCCGCTGGGCCGGGCGGAGGTCGCCGGTCGCGGCGCCGGCGCGGTCCGCGCGCTTCGAGGCCGATGGCCATCAGCACGTCGTCGACCTCGGTGACCGGTGCGCACCCCTCGACCAGCAGACGGTTGCTCCCCGCCGACGCCGAACTGGTGATGGGTCCGGGGACGGCGAGGACCGGGACGCTGCGGTCGATCGCCGCCGCCACCGTGTGGTTCGAGCCCCCGGCCATGTGGCTCTCGACCACGACGACGGCGTCGGCCAGCGCGGCGATGATGCGGTTGCGCGCCGGGAAGCGCCACGGCTCGGGCGCCGCGCCCAGAGGCGCCTCGCTGACCAGCAGGCCCTGTGTGGCGACGTCGTGCCACAGCCCCCGGTGTCGCAATGGATAGACGACATCGAGGCCGCTGCCGACGACACCGATCACCGGCGCGCCGCCGACGGATAGCGCGCCGGTATGAGCAGCGCCGTCGATACCCAGAGCGAGACCGGACACGACCGCCACGCCCGCTTCGGCCAGCTCCAACCCAAGCTGGGTCGCCACCTGGCGGCCGTAGTGCGTGCACCGGCGGGTGCCGATGATGGCGACGCGCGGCCCCTCGAGCGCGGTGAGCGATCCCCGGTAGTAGAGCTTGGCGGGCGCTTGATGGTCGTTGATCAGCAACGACGGGTAATCGGGATCGTCCAACGTGACGGAATGGATCGTCATCACGCCACCGCCTCGGCGCGCGGGAGCGCGGCGCGTAGTTCCAACGCCGCGCACACATGGTGCTCGTCGACCGCGGGTGGCGCGCCGTCGAGGTCGGCCAGCGTGCGGGCGACCCGGCGCACTCGGTCGAGCCCCCGCGCACTCAACGCACTGGTTCGCAGCTTGTGCTCCAAGACCCGCTCGGCCGCGTGGGTGAGCGGCGCGAACTCATCGAGTTGCGCGCCGGTGAGGTGGGCGTTGAGAACTGCTCCGCGCGCCGCGGCCAGCTGACGGCAGACGGCCACGCGCTCGGCGACCACTGCGGTGCTCTCGCCCGGCGCGCCGCCGAGGAGGTCCCCCACGTCGGGCCGGCTGACGAGAACCCGAAGGTCGAAGCGATCGAGCAACGGTCCCGAGATTCGCCGCGCGTACCGCAGCCGTTCGGCTGGGCTGCAGTAGCACCCGCCGGGCCCGGCGGCGTCACCGCACGGGCACGGGTTCATGGCGCCCACGAGGAGGAAACGGGCCGGGTAGACGACGGTGGCTTTGGCCCGGGCGACGCGAACGACACCCTCCTCCAGCGGCTGCCGCAGCCCGTCGAGCACGTGGCGGGCGAACTCTCCCATCTCGTCCATGAACAACACGCCGTTGTGCGCCATGGAGATCTCGCCGGGGCGCATGGCCGCGTTGCCACCGCCGATGAGCGACACGTCGGACGCACCGTGGTGCGGCGCCCGGAACGGCGGCCGGGCCACCAGGCCGTCGACGGCCAGCCCGGCGGCCGAGTGGATCCGCGTGGTTTCCAGCGCCTGGGTCGGCGCCAGGCGCGGCAGGATCCCGGGGAGCCGCGCCGCCAGCATCGTCTTTCCCGACCCGGGCGGCCCGATGAGTAACAGGTGATGCCCGCCGGCGGCGGCCACCTCTAGGGCCCAGCGACCGACGTGCTGGCCCCGCACCTCGGCCAGGTCGGGGCCGTCGTACGGCGCCGGGGAAACCTCGGTCGTGGCGACGTCGGGCCACACGTCGAAGCCAACGAGCACTTCGTACAGCTCGCGGAGGCTCCCGACGCCGTGGACATCGTGGCGGCCGACCAGCGCCGCCTCGGCCGTGCACTCGCGCGGGACCACGACGGTGGCGACGTCGAGCGCGTCGACAACCGCGACCACCCCGCTCACCCGCCGCACCGAGCCGTCGAGACCCAGCTCGCCGATGAACGCGTGACCCTGGATGGAATCATCGGGCAGCTCGCCCGTGGCGGCCAGGAGCCCTACTGCAATCGCGAGATCGAGGCCGGCGCCACCCTTGCGGACACCGGACGGCGCCAGGTTGACGGTGACCTTGCGGTTGGGCCACGGCAATTTGCTCGACAAGAACGCGGCGCGGACGCGGTCGCGCGATTCGCGGCACGCGGCATCGGGCAGGCCGACGATGGTGAACCCGGGTAGGCCGATGCCGACGTGCACCTCGACGTCGACGGGTCGTCCTTCGACGCCGAGCAGTGTGGCGGATGGGACAGTGGCAATCACGACGCGCTCCCTCGCGGATCTGCATGCGAGGGGAAGCGCTATGCGGCGATGCCCACCCTACAGATGGGGTGCGCGCGCCGGGAGGCGCGCTAGCAGCGTCGCGCCGGAGGCGCCCTCATCGACCCTGAAACCTGGGCTCGCGTTTCTCGACGAAGGCGGCGACGGCTTCGGCCATGTCGGCGGTGGCGAAGTTGACGGTCTGCGACCGGGCCTCGTCCTCCAGCGCCTGGCCCATAGAAACCGCCATCGAGTTGTTGAGGAGCGTCTTGGTCATCGACAGCGCGATCGGTGGGCCGGCGGCGAGGCGGCGGGCCCAGTCGTCGACGAACGCGTCGAGCTGCGCGGCGGGCACGACCCGGTTGACGATGCCGAACTCGGCTGCCTCCTTCGCGGTGATCACGTCGGCGAAGAAGGCCAGCTCCTTGGCCTTGTGCAATCCGATCAGCCGGGGCAGCAACCACGACCCGCCGAAGTCGATCGAAAGGTTGCGCTTGGCGAAGATCTCCGAGAACCGCGCGTCCTCCGACGCCACGACGAGGTCACACCCCAGCGCCATGTTGAGCCCCGCTCCCGCGGCCACGCCGCCGACCTTGGCGATCGTGGGCTTGGGAATGCGGTGCAGCGCCATGCAGACGTCGCCTACGTGGCGCATACCGGCCAGCCCGGCCGTGCCGACACCGCCGGAGAGGTCGGCGCCCGAGCAGAACGCCCCGCCGGAGCCGGTGACTATGAGCACGCGCACGTCGGCGTCGTCGTTGGCAGCGGTGAACGCGTCGAGGAGCTCGTTCCACATCACGTCGTTGATGGCGTTCTTCTTCTCGGGGCGGTTCAGCGTGATGGTGCGGATGCCGTCGGCCGCCTCGACGGTGAGGGTCTCCATGGCCGACGAACGATACTGGTGGCCGTGGGGTTCAACCCGTTCCGTCAGCAGAAGCGGCGCACGTCGGACTACGTGTACGTCGCCGCCGCGTTCGTCGTCGCCGCGCTCCTCGTTCTGTGGGCGCTGATACCCCGCTAGAGGGCGAGGGCGACGTCGAAGTGCGGGTCGTTCATCCGTTCCAGGCGACCAAGGCCTACCTCTGCCCCGGCTGCAACCACGAGATCGACGCCGGCGTCGGCCACATCGTCGCCGTCCCTCTCGACGCGCCCGACCTGCGTCGCCACTGGCACAAGGGCTGTTGGGGCTTCCGTCAGCGACGGCGGCCCGGCCGCTGACGAGCGGGCCGCTTGGGGGCGCGCTGGCGGGTTGCCGGGCCGCCCCCGGCACCGAGCGCCCGGGCC
>JACDEA010000278.1 GCA_013816725.1 Actinomycetota bacterium | reverse complement strand
GCGCTGAGCAATCCGTTGGCTGCACGTTCTTGCACGAACATGCATGCTACTGCACGAAGCTAAAGCTGCGGGGACAGGCCCGTAGCGTCAGGCGAGCTTCCGACGCTGGCGCTGGGGTGTGATCTCGACCACGTTCCAGGCGAGGCGGAGAGGCCGCAGCGCCCGGACCATCCAGGCGGTCGGATCGATCTCCCGCCAGCGCAGCCCGTGCCCGGCCGAGTGCGGATCGCCCTCGCGGTCGGTGTGGGCGTGGTGGCAGCGGTGGTTGGCGACCCAGGCGATGATCCCGCCCTCGAAGGCGAACGAGCCGGCGACGGCCAGAGCGATCTTCACCGGGCGATTGGCCTTGAACGCGCGATGCGTGAACAGGCGGTGGAAGCCGACGGTCACGCCGTGGCCGGCGATCAGGTAGATGACGACGGCCATGACGATGTCGCGCAGGGTCACGCCGTTGCCCCAGAAGTGCACGACGGCGCCGGCCAAGGCGATGACGGGGCCGACGACCACCAGCCCGGTGAGGGCGGCGACGACGTTGTTGCGGGGCGGCATTTGGGGGCCGAGGTCGGCGGCGGTTTCGGCCGGGCGCTCGAGGAGTGCGGTCATACCTTCTATTCGCGGCTGACGGGCCTGCCGGATTCAAGTACGACTGAATTAACTGAGGCCGGGCACTCCGGACAACGATTGCAGAGCGCGTCGCAGGCGTGACTTGGCCGTGCCCTCGGGCACGCCGATCTGCTTGGCGACCTGGCGATAGGTCATGTGGTCGAAATAGGCGAGCTCGACCACTTCGCGCTGCGACTCCGGAAGGCCGGCGACGACCTCACGGGTCTGATCGGCGGTCACGTTCGATAGCGCGATATCGGCGACGTCGTCGGCGGTCGACACCGAAGACGCGCCGTTCTCGCGGCGGTGGGCGGCGACTTGGCGCCGCACCCACGTCACCGCGGTGCGGTGGGTGAGCGTGCCCAGCCAGGCGCGCAGCGAGCCCAGGTCGGGATCGAACCGGCCCGGCTTCTGCCACAGGCCGAGGAAGACCTCCTGGGTCACGTCCTCGGCGCCGTGGCGATCGCGACTGACGCGCTGCGCCAGCGCGTAGACGAAGGGCGCGAAACGGTCGTACAGCTCAGCCAGCGCGCCGTGGTCGCGAGCAGCGAGGCGCTCGGCCATCAGCCGTTCCCAGGCGTTGCTCGTGGCTCAGTCCTCGAGGAGGGTGAGACCGGCGTGGGCAAAGGCCGGGTGGCGCAGCTTGCTCATGGCCCGCGCTTCGATCTGGCGGATGCGCTCGCGTGTGAGGCTGAACCGCTGGCCCACTTCCTCGAGCGTTCGCCCTTCGCCGGAATCGAGGCCGAAACGCAGGCGCAGGATGTCGCGCTCGCGCTCGGTGAGCGGCTCGAGCACCTTGACCAGTTCGCTCGACAGCATCGCCGCGGCAGCGGCGTCGGGCGGCGCGATGGCGTCGGGGTCGGCGACCAGGTCGCCCACCTCGAAGTCGCCACTCTCGCCCAGCGGATTCGAGAGCGAGACGGGGTCACGCGCGTAGCGGATGACTTCGTCGAGCTTCTCCTCGGTGAGCCCCATCGCCAGCGCGATCTCGGCGTGGTTGGGCCGGCGGCCGAGGTCGCTGTGGAGATCGTCGGTGATGCGGCGCAGGCGCACGGCGTAGTCGGCCGCGTGCACGGGCAGCCGGATGGTGCGAGCGGTATTGGCGATGCCACGGGAGACCGCTTGGCGGATCCACCACGTGGCGTAGGTGGAGAACTTGAAGCCCTTACGCCAGTCGAACTTCTCGACCGCATGCATCAGGCCGAGGTTGCCCTCCTGAATGAGATCCAGCAGGGGAAGGCCCGAGGCCTGGTACTTCTTGGCGATCGAGACGACGAGCCGCAGGTTGGCGTTGATGAAATCTTCGGTGGCGCGATCGCCGGCGCGCACATCGCGGTTGAAGGCGCGCTTCTGCGCGGCGGTGCAACCGCCTTTAGCGAGCTGTTCCCGCGCTGCTCGCGCCGCCTCGATCGTTTGGGCCAGGCGCGCCTCGTCGTTCTTTGTGAGCAACGGGTGGCGGCCGACGTCGGCTAGATACAGCCGAACGAGGTCCTCGTCGGGGGCGGCGGAGCGGCGTGTGGCGACCGTTTTCACGGTCGTTACGAATCCTGTATCCGGTCTAGATGGCCCGGACGCCGGAGGCTTGCTTGCCCTTTTGACCCTGGGTGATCTCGAACTCCACGCGCTGGCCCTCGGGCAGCTCGCGGTAGCCCTGCATCTGGATCTCGGAGTGGTGGACGAAGAGGTCTTCGCCGCCGTCCTCAGGTGAGATGAAGCCGAAGCCCTTCGTCGCGTTGAACCACTTGACTGTGCCGGTAGGCATCTTGTTGATTTCTCTCTTAACTCCGCGGAATTGGATGTAGTGCGGAGCCTTAGATCAGATCACAAGGGCAAACGCGACGAGCGGCCTTACGCGGTTAATGGCCGTTCGCTCGGAACAGCGTACCAGCCTGGGAGGTAGGTCCCTAGCGCCGATTTGGCGAGTCACTTCCGGCACACGTAGTAGGCGTTCATCATGTCTTCGGGGATGCGCTTGGTTTCGATGGTGCTGAACCCGGCCTCGGCAAACATCTCGGTGGCCTTCTGCTCACCCCATACCGTGCCCAAACCGGCGCCGTCGAGCGCGAGCGACACGGTCATGCAGTGGAACGTCGATACCGAATAGAGCATCGGGCCCAACGGATGGTCCATGTTCTGCTCGACGTTGCTCGAGGCGGCGATGTCGACGCAGAGGAAGACGCCGTCGGGTCGTAACGAGTCGGCGATGCCCTTCAGCACCTTGGCCGGTTGGGCCTGATCGTGCACGGCGTCGAACACAGTGACGAGGTCGTACTGCGTAGAGCCGTCGAGCGTGGCCGCGTCGCGCACCTCGAATTGCGTGTTGGTGAGGCCCGACTCGGCCGCCTCCTTTTGCGCGGCGGCAACCCCGTCCTCGGAGAAGTCCAGGCCGGTGAAGCGGCTGTTGGGGAATTCCTTGGCCATGAGGTTCACGGCGTGGCCCTGACCGCAGCCGACGTCGAGCACGTCGATGCCGCTGTGCAACCGATCGAGCAACCCGTCCACCAGCGCCAGCTCGCCGTCGATGAGGGCGGCGTCGTGTACCTGAGCGCTCATCTGGGCCATGAGGTCCTGGAACTTGGGGAACTTCGAGTACGGCACGCCGCCGCCGTTGCGGAAGCACTCGACGATGCCGTCCTCGACGCCGCCGAGCTGCGCAGTGAACTGGGCCATGCCGGCCAGGTTGGCGGGGCCGGCCGCCCGAGTCAGCATGGCGGCGTGCTCGGGCGGCAGCGTGTAGGTCTTCTTGGCTGGGTCGTAGTCGACGATGCGCGCCACTGTCATCCCGTTCAGCCACTCCCGTACGTAGCGCTCGTTGAGCCCGGCGGCCCCGGCGACCTCGTCGCTCGTGGAGGGGGCGAGGGTCGCCAGCGTGTCGAACAGGCCGGTGCGGTGGCCCACGCTGATCATCAGGGCGGTGAACGCCCCGTTCATCACGCCGATCATGCGGCCGCCAAACTCCTCGGCCCTGGCCGGGTCCAGTTGCGTCGCGCTCATGTCCGTCCCTCCGTTTGGTTCAGTCATGATTCTGCGCGCGTGTGGCCGGCGGGGGCCACCAGTTTCTCAGGCCGCGGTGTGATGCTCCGCCATGAGTTCGGTCGCGGTTTGGAGGTTGGCGGCGAACGTGGGGCGGCCGACCGCCGGCGGCGTCGAGTACGGAAGGGCGATGGCCTTGCGGTGCAGCAGGCGCCGCCGCTTGCTCGGCGTGGCTGGCCGCTGGGGTTGCGTGCTCATCTCGACACCTCCGTGGTGCGGTCGCCGCGTATGGACCGCGACGAATCCATCGGCAGCAGAACGGTGGAGTTGAGCGATTGTGACGGATTACGGGTGCCGAGCGGCTAGGGGCGGACGAGGATCTTGCAGTGTTGGTCGGGGTTGGCCAGTGACTCGAAGGCGGCGGGGACGCC
>JACDEA010000277.1 GCA_013816725.1 Actinomycetota bacterium | reverse complement strand
TACGAAGGGTGGGCGCACGACGAGGGCGCCGGCCAGCGCCTCCCACACAAGCGCCCCGGTGACGGCGTACACGAGCAGCGCAGCAATGGCGACGGTGCCGCCGAGGGCCAAGGCGTTGACCCACCGAGCCACGTCCGTCGGGCCAGCCCCGCTCAGCCGTTCGCCGACCGCCACCACCGCGGGAAAGGCGGGCGGGAACTGCGTCATCGGCACCAGCTCCGGTGTGCGCACGGTGTCCGGATACCTCTCGTCGTAACTGAGGTACGGCATCGTCAGCCCCTTGCCGTGGGCCAGGCTGTCCGCCACCGACAGGTATTCACCGGAGTCCACCGTGGTGCCCGCGCCCTGACGCGTCATCGCCAGGACCGAGACGCAACCGCACGCGGCAAGTACCGCTGCGAGCGCAACCGGTCGTCGGCCGATCTTCACGAGCGGCAATGGTCCCATGCGCGGCGTCATTCACCGCCTTCGACGGGCGGGCCTACGCTCAACTCGTGTGGCTCGTCGCCGCCCTCGTGATCCGGATCGTCGACCGCTGGGACGCACGGCGGCTCCGGGCCGGTAAGCCGGTGGTAGGAATCCTGAAGAACCGACCGCAGGCCTATCGGGAAAGTGGATCACGTTGATGGCAGACCGCGCCCCACGACCAGAGGTGGACGACATCGTCGATCGGTTGCTCGCGGCGTACGACGACATGACGTTGGTGGCGCCGATCTCCGACGGCGACCCGGCGTTCGACGGTGACGCGGCGTACGAGGTGCTGCACCGCATCGGCGAGCGCCGCGTCGCCCAGGGCTGGGTGGCGGCCGGGCGCAAGATCGGCTTCACCAACCGCACCATCTGGCCGCTGTACGGCGTCGACGCGCCGATGTGGGCGCACATGTGGGACCGCACGGTGCGCTTCGCGTCACACGGCGAGGCGACCTTCGACCTTACAAAGCTCGTGCAGCCCCGCATCGAGCCCGAAGTTGTGTTCAAGCTGCGGGCCGGCGTTCCGGTCACCGACGATCCCGTCGCCGTGCTGTCAGCCGTCGAGTGGGTGGCCCCGGGTTTCGAGATCGTGCAGTGCCACTATCCGGATTGGCGCTTCACCCTCGCCGACTGCACCGCATCGTTCGGTCTCCACGGCGCGCTCGTGGTCGGCTCGCCGGTGGTCGTCGATGACCACAATCGCGACGCGCTGGCCGCCAGGCTGGCCACCTTCGAAGGCACCCTGAGTCGCGACGGCGACGTCGTCGACCGCGGCGTCGGATCCAACGTCCTCGACAGCCCGGCCCTGGCGCTTGTCCACTTGGCCCGTGTGCTCGAACAGCAGCCGCAGTTCGCACCGCTGTCGGGCGGCGAGGTCATCACAACCGGCACCATCACCAACGCCTGGGCCGTCGCGCCGGACGACACGTGGCAGTCGGATTACGGCGACCTCGGCATCACCGGCCTCCGGCTCACCTTCACGTAACGCCGCCGACGCCGGCGCCGCGCGACGGCCGGACTACGGCTGTAGCAGGGGGCGGAGACGGCGGACCCCGACGACCAGGCCCGCGGTGCCCATGACGAGCAGGTAGAGCGCGTGAAGCGCGACGGACACGTCGACCGCGCCGAGGACCAGGGCCCGCTCGAGGGCGACGCTCTGGTACAGCGGCGTGATCTGCACGAGCCAGTGGATGGAGTGCGGGTAGCGCTCAAGCGGGAAGAACGTGGCCGACAACAGGAACATCGGAGCGATGGCCAGGTTCACGAAGTCGAAGTCGATGAACGAGCGCATCCACGTCGTCGACGCCAGCCCGGCGCCGCCGAAGGCGAAGCCGATCAGCAGCGCACCGGGAGCGGCGAGGACGCCCCACCCCGACGGCACCAGGCCGAGAATCACCATGGTCACGAGGAACGCCACGCTGTAGAACGCGCCGCGCGCGACTCCCCACGCCACCTCGCCCAACGCGAGATCGCTGATCGCCAGGGGCGTGGCCAGCATCGTGTCGTAGCTGCCGAGATACTTGTACTTCACGAACACGCTGAACGTCGTGTCGACCAGCGTGCTGTTCATGGCCGATACGGCCAGCATCGCCGGAGCCACGAACTGCCGGTAGCTCACGAGCGCGCCGCCCGGTCCCGGCAACTTCCCCACCAGCGCGCCGACGCCGATGCCGATCGAGAACAGGAAGAGGAACGGCTCGAAGAAGCCGGCCAGGAATATCGGCCACATCCGCCGGTACGCCAGCGCGTTGCGTTCGAGAACGCGCTGCGAGCGCCGGAGCCGGATCACGGCGCCAGCTTCCGCGTGAACGAGCGGGTTCCCCACATCCAGCCGGCGACAACGACGGCGGTCAGTACGACGACGTGCACCGCCATCGACGGCCACTCGAGGGTTCCCGTCGTGGCCGCCCGGCACAGCTCCACGCCGTGCCACAGGGGTGAGAAGCGGGCCGCGACCTGCAACCACCCGGGCAACTGGGTGACGGGGAAGAACGTGCCCGAGAACAGGAACAGCGGCATGATCACCAAGCGCATGACGACGCCGAACGTGATGTCGGTGCTCTGCGTGGCCGCGTAGGCAGCGAGCGGCGCGATGAACGCCATCGCGCACAGGGCGGCGAACGGGACAGCGAGGACGCCCCACGCCGACGGCACCCCACCCAGCAGCGCGCCCACCGCTACGAACGCGGCGGCCGCCGCGGTCATCCGCAGGCCGATCCAGACGACGTAGCCGCCGTATACGTCGCCGGCACTGACCGGCGTGGCCACGACGCCATGGAAGAACCTGACCCACTTGAAGCCGGCCATCACCGGCCACATCGAGGCCGGTGCCGCGCCTTGCATGACCGTGCCGGCGAGCAGTCCGGGTGTGACGAATTGCAGGTACGAGAGGCCGGCGACCGACGCGGTGCGCTGGTCGATGAGACCGCCCAGCCCCCGGCCCATCGCCAGCAGGAAAATCGTCGGGATGACGAACGTGGAGAACGCGCTCCCGCGCCAGAGACGGCGGTAGACGCGCGCCTCGCGCTCGACGACTCGCACGATCGTGGGTGCGGGCACGAATCAGTCCTCCAGCGTGCGTCCGGCCAGCGTGAGGAACACGTCCTCGAGCGTGCTGCGGCGCACCAGCACCGCGCTCGGCGCGACGCCGTTGCCGCCGGCGTCGACGGTGCGGGCGATGCCGTCACCGTCGTCGGCGTAGATGAGGATGCGATCGCGCAGCGGCTCGACGCGGTCGCTCAAATGACGGACCCGCGGCAGCGCGGCCTCGCTCTCCTCGGTGGTGTGGAACCGCAACTCGACGACCTCACGGGTGGAGTAGCGGGCGATGAGGTCGCGGGGCGAACCTTCGGCGACGATGCGCGCCTGATCCATGATGACGAGGCGGTCGCACAGCTGCTCGGCCTCGTCCATGTAGTGCGTGGTGAGCACCAGCGTGACGCCCTGGCGCTTGAGTTGCCACAGCCGTTCCCACACCAGATGGCGGGCCTGCGGATCGAGGCCCGTGGTCGGCTCGTCGAGCAGCAGCAGGTCGGGCTGGTTGATGAGGGCGCGGGCGATCGTGAGCCGACGCTTCATGCCGCCGGACAGCGGGTCGACCTTGTCGTGCTTGCGATCGCCGAGCTGCACGAAGTCGAGCAGCTCCTCGGCTCGAGGCCGGATCTCGCTGAGCTTGAGCCCGAAGTAGCGCCCGTAGATGAGCATGTTGTCCCACACGGTCAGCTCGGTATCGAGGTTGTCCTCCTGCGGCACCACGCCGAGCCGGGCGCGGATGCGGGGCCCGTCGGCCGCCGGGTCCATCCCCAGGATCCGCAGGTAGCCGGCCGTCACCGGCGACACGCAGCCGATCATGCGCATGGTGGACGTCTTGCCGGCGCCGTTGGGCCCGAGGAAGCCGAACGTCTCGCCCGCCTGCACTTCGAAGTCGATCTCGTCGACCGCCCGGAACGCACCGAAGCGCTTGATGAGGGCGCGGCCTTCGATCAACGGCTCGACCGACATGGGGCCAACCTATAGGGAGGCTGTAGCGACGACGAC
>JACDEA010000276.1 GCA_013816725.1 Actinomycetota bacterium | reverse complement strand
GGTGTACACCCCGCTTCGTGACATGTCGGCGCGGGTCGGCGTAGGCCGGCGTGGTTCACGTGCCGGGCGAAGGGATGATCGACTTCAACTCGCAGTAGTGGTCGAGGCCCTCGGGCCCGAATTCCCGGCCCAGGCCCGACGCCTTGTAGCCGCCGAACGGCGCCTTGAAGTCCATGCCGTAGCCGTTCACGCCATAGGTGCCGGTGCGGACGCGGCGGGCGACGTCGAGCCCGGCGTCGGGGTCGCCGGTCCACACCGAACCGGCGAGGCCGTACTCGCTGTCGTTGGCGATGCGCACGGCGTCGTCGACGTCGTCATACGGGATCACGGCCAGGACAGGCCCGAAGATCTCTTCCTGCGCGATGCGCATGCCGTTGTCGACGTTGGCGAACACGGTGGGCTGCACGTACCAACCCTTCTCGAGGCCGGCCGGGCGACCGTTGCCGCCGACGACGACGCGGGCGCCTTCTTCCTGGCCCACCGCGATGTACTTCTCGACCCGCTCCTGCTGGCGCTCGGCCACCAGGGGCCCGATCTCGGTGGTCATGTCGTTGGGATCGCCGACCTTCATCCCGCTCACCATCGAGCCGATGGCCTCGACCACCTCGTCGTAGCGGGACCGGCTGGCCAGGATGCGCGTCTGGGCCACGCAGGCCTGCCCGTTGTTCATCAGCGACGCCATCTTCAAGCCGTTCGTGGTGGCCTCGAGGTCGGCATCGTCGAGGATGATCGCCGCCGACTTGCCGCCCAGCTCCAACGAGCAGCGCTTCAGCTGCTCGCCGCAGATGGCGGCGATGCGACGGCCGGCGGCGGTCGATCCGGTGAAAGCCACCTTGTCGATGCCGGCGTGTTGCACGAGGTGCTCGCCCACTGCGCGCCCAGCGGGAACCACCGAGACGACGCCCTTCGGGATGCCCGCTTCGTCGAGCCACTCGGCCATCAGGAACGCGTCGAGGGGAGTTTCCGGCGACGGCTTGATCACGATCGTGCAGCCGCTGAGCAGCGCCGGGGCCAGCTTCGACATGATCACGAACTGCGGCACGTTCCACGGCACGATGGCAGCCACCACGCCGACGGGCTCGCGCCGCACGATGACCTCGGGCGACAGCACGCCGGGGCGGCGCTTCTCCCAGTCGGTCTCGCGGGCGATCTCGAGGAAGGAGTTGAGGATCATCCACGGCGTTGGCGCTTGGGCCAGCTGCGAGAACAGGATGGGCGAGCCCATCTCGGTGGTGATCACCTGGGCCATGTCGTTTAGGCGCGACGCGTACAGGTCGGAGAACTTCTGCACCGCGGCGATGCGCTCTTCGGGCTCGAGGCGAGGCCACTCGCCGTTGTCGAAGGCGTCGCGGGCCTTGGCCACCGCCAGGTCGACGTCGGCCTCGGTGCCTTCGGGCACCCGGCCGACGACCTCCTCGGTGTGCGGCGAGATGACGTCGATGGTTGCGGTACCGGACGGGGCCACCCATTCGCCCCCGATGAAGAGCTTCTCGTGTGTCTGCACGAGAACAAGTTCTACTACCGCGCCGCGCCGGCGGTAATGCGAACGCGGCGTCAGTCGTTCTCGTCGAGGTCGGCGAAAGCCCGCTGCGTGTCCTCGGTGACGAACTTGGCCGCGGTGAGGATGATGATGCCGGCGACCAACCAGAACGGTGCGCTGCTGAACAGTCCCCAACGCAGTCCGTACGAGTCGGACAGTCCGCCCAGCGGGCTGATGAAGAACAGCCCGGCCCCGACGGCGATGAAGATCGACGCGAAGGAGAAACCGAGTGAGCGGACGCGCGCCGGCGCCACGAGCGCGGTGACCGTGAGGAGGGGCGGGAAGAAGATGCCCGTCGTGAAACTGGTGATCAGACCGATGGGGAGGAAGAACCACAGGTTGGGCGCGGCGGCCACGAGCGCCAATTGCACACCGACCAGCATCAGCAGCCAACCGCACATCCGTACCGGCTCGCCCAGGTTCTTCGTCAACCAGGTCTGCGTCCACTTGCCGGCGTTCTGGATGCCGAGGTACGTGGCGAAGGCGTTGGCGCTCACGATGATCCCCCGCGCCGCCTCGTTGAGGCCGAAGACCCGGTCGAGGTACAGCGGCAGCAGAACGGCCAGCGGCACGATCCCGCCGCCGATGATGAGCACGCCCCAGTAGGCGCGGCGGAGCGTGCGGACGCGCAGCAGCACCCGGATCGCCTGGCCGAACGGCAGCGGCCTCACGTGGGGCATCACGCCGCCGGCGGCCCTGCGGTCGCTCTCGCCCCGCTCGGGTTCGCGCAGACGCGCGGCGGCGACGGCGGTGAGGAGGATCGGGACGAGCAGGATCATGAACGTCACCCGCCAACCCACGAGATAAGCGGCGCCGCCGGCGATGGCCGAACCGAAAATGCTGCCGAGCTGCATGGCGTTGCGGTGCGTGGCGAACACCCGCGGGCGATGGAACGGCTCGTAGTAATCGGTCAGCAGCGACGTGTGGATGGGGTCGTTGGCCAGGCGGCCGACGCCATTCATGATGCGCACGGCCACGAGGAGCCCCACGGTGGTGACCACGCCGGTGAGGAAAGAGAACGTGCCGGCGATGACGGCGCCGATCACCACGAACACCACGCGTTTGACCCGGTCGCCGAGATGGCCCACCGGCACCGCGAGTACCAGCACAATGGCAAGGTTGACGACCACCACCAGGCCGAAGCCGCGATCGGTCAGGTGGAAGCTGCGCTTGATGTTGGGCGCCAGCACGTTGAAGGCGCCGGTGTCGAACTCGTCGAAGAAGAACAGCAGGAACAGCACCGACAGCGGGAACGGCGACTCGCCGCCGGTGATGTTCAACAACCGGCGCCGGAACCAGGACGGTGTCTCTTCCGAGATGGCCTCGTCGGTGCTCGTGGCCGGCGACGGTAGCGCGACTAAGCAGTCGCCATGGCGGTCAAGGCGGTGGTGTTCGACCTCGGAAACGTGCTGATCGAATGGAACCCGCGGCACCTGTACCGCAAGGTCTTCAGCGACGAGGAGGCCATGGAGCAGTTCCTGGCAACGGTCTGCACCATGGAGTGGAACGACGGGCTCGACCGCGGCCACCCCCTGGCCGAGGCCGTCGCCACCCTCTCAGCGGAGTACCCCGAGCACGCCGAGCACATCGCCGCCTACCACGAGCGGTGGGCCGAAATGGTCGATGGGGCGATCGACGAGACGGTGGCGGTGCTGGCCGAGCTGCGCGACGCCGGGGTGCCCCTCTACGCGCTGAGCAACTGGTCGGCGGAGACGTTCGTGCTCGTGCGCGACCAGTTCCCGTTCCTCGACTGGTTCGCCGGCGTCCTCCTCTCCAGCGAGGTGGGCGTCACCAAGCCCGATGTCCGCATCTTCGAGACGCTGTGCCGGCGATACGGCCTCGAGCCGGCCGCGACCCTGTTCATCGACGACAACGCGCCCAACGTCGACGGCGCCCGGGCCGCCGGCCTCCAGGCGCACCACTACCGCTCGGCGGCCACCCTCCGTGAGGAATTGGTCAGCCTCCGGCTGGTCGCCGGCGAGTAGGGTTTCTGCCCCGATGTCAGAAAACCCCCGGCGAAAGGCGCCCCAGAAGGGCCAGGTCGACGCGATTACCGCGCCCGAGCAGGTCCGGATCGTCCGCCGTTATCTCAGCACGCTGGACTCCCAGCGCCCCGGCCGCGGGCCCAAGCGGGCGGCCGATGCAATCGCGTACCGGCTCCTGAAGATCGACGAGATGCTGATCTCGGCCGACCCGATCAGCCGCCTGCACCTCACCCAGGAGCGCATCGACCTCGACGCCGAGGGCATCCGTCTCAACAACGGGGCCGAAGCCGACTTCGGCGAGATGGAAGCGGAGTTCGTCAAGATCGCCAAGACCTACAGCGACCGCTGCGGCCTGACGTACTCGGCCTGGCGCCAGGTCGGCGTGGAAGCCGACGTCCTCGAAAAGGCCGGCATCGTCCGCATCCGCAAGCTGGCCCAGCCCCAGCCCCAGCCCCAGGCCCCCGGCCAGGCCCCCGCCCCGCCC
>JACDEA010000275.1 GCA_013816725.1 Actinomycetota bacterium | reverse complement strand
CGTGCGCACCTGGTGGTCGGTTTCCTCCGGTGTCCACCCCAGCTCCGACGCCAGGAGGTTGGCGACATCGGCGGCGGCGGCGTCGGCCGCGTCGCGAGCGAGGAGCACCGCGCGCGTGCGGCGCGACAACACGTCGTCGAGGGTGTGCGCCATCTCGTAGCGCGCCGCGTACACCGCCTCGGCCCGGAGATAGGGGAGCGTTGCCACCAGCGGTCGACCCAACTCGGGGTCGGCCTCGAGCATGGCGGCGACGACGCGCGCCTCGGATCCGAACCGCGACCGCAGATGGGCGGCCACGTCGCCCGGCAACCCGAGGTCGCCCTCTGTTGGCGCCGCGCCGCGCAGCGGGAGCCGCTTGGTTGGGCACTTACGGGTGGCTCGGCCGCGTCCCAGTTGTTTCACCGCGGCGTCGACGGTGTCCTCGGCCATCTTGCGATACGTCGTGAGCTTGCCACCGGTGACGGTGATCATTCCGGAAGCGGATGTGTTCACCGAGTGGCGCCGTGACAGGTCGGCCGTGCGTTCATTGCCGGCCTGTTTGATGAGCGGCCGCAGCCCGGCCCAGGTGCCGAGGACGTCGGACGCGCTCACCGGTTCGGTGACGAACATGTTGAGCGCGTTGATGATGTAGTCGACGTCCTCCGGGGTGCACTGCGGATCGTCGATCGGACCTGTGTAGTCGGTGTCGGTGGTGCCGAGGTACACGCGGTCGCCCCACGGCACGACGAAGATCGAGCGCCGGTCCTTCGGCACGGGTACGACGGTGGCGATGTCGCAACGGACCTTGTCCCACGGAAGCGCGATGTGGATGCCCTTGGCCGGCCGGATGGTGTCGGGGTGGGTCGCTTCGTCAAGCGCCCGCACGTTGTCGGCCCACACGCCGGTGGCGTTGACCACGACGTCGGCCTGGATCTCGAGACCGTCGGCGAGGGCCACGCCGCGCGCGTTGCCGGACCCGTCCTTGAGCACGCCGGCCACCGGCGCGTAGTTCAGTGCCACAGCGCCGTGGTCGAGCACCGCCGTGCGCGTGATCGTGAGGGTGAGCCGGGCGTCGTCGGCCTGCGCGTCGTAGTAGAGGAAGCCAGCAGCGAGCAGATCGCGGTTGAGCGTCGGCATGTGGGCGATCGCTTCGTCGATCGTGAGGCGCTTGTGACGCTTGCCGATCCGGAGGCCGCCGGTGACGTCGTAGAGGAACAACGCGGTGCGGTACGCCTTGGCCACGGTCTTGTTGACCACACCGCTGCGACCGAAGAGCGGTATGAGGAACGGCAGCACGCTGACCAGATGCGGAGCGTTGTTCAACAGCCGCTGGCGCTCGGCCAGGTTCTCGTAGACGAGGAAGTACTCCTTCTGCTGGAGGTATCGCAGGCCTCCGTGGACGAGCTTGGACGACTTCGACGACGTACCCGAGGCGAAGTCGTCGCGTTCGACCAACGCGGTGCGCAGACCGCGGGCGGCGGCGTCGAGGGCGACCCCGGCGCCCGTGATCCCGCCGCCGATCACGAGGACGTCGAAGCTTTCGGCGCCGAGCCGGGCCCGCGCTTGGTCGCGGTCGAACGCCGTGCGCGTGCGGGGCGCGGTCAATGGCTCAGAGGCGTGTCGGGGACCGGTTCGGCGACCAGTTCGGCATAGGGCACGAACAGACCCTCGCGCATGAGGCGCAGGAACGGCTTGCGATCGTGGAAGAAGATGCCCGCCGCCAGCGTCAGGTACGCGATCGAGACGATCACCCGCTCAGTGCCGTGGGCCGATGGGGGGACGACGGCCCCCACGATGAACTGGGCCCAGAACAGCGAGAACAGCATCCAGGCCTCCCGCACGCTGACGGAACGGTTGGCCAGGATCGCCAGCGCCAGCACCGACTGTGACGCGGTGAGGAGCAGCTCCTCTCGTTGCTGGGCGATGATCGGCAGGCCGTGGGTCGAGCTGCTGGCAACTGCGAACGCGATCGGGAGCGTGCCGACGAGCAGCGTCCACTGGTTGACCTTGGACGACACCAGCGTGCCGAGCCCGGCGTTGGTGTTGAGCCGCCAGGCGTAGAGCCCGGCCACGAGCAGCTCGGGCGCTTCCGACGCCAGCGGAGCCAGCCACTGCACGAGGAGGAACTCGCTGATGCCGAGCGTCCGCCCCGTGGCGACGAGCGCCTCCGCGAAGGGCTCGGCCGACAGCAGGATGACGGTGGCGGCGGCGACGAACAGGAACACGACCGTGGCGCGACGCCGCCCCGGTGCGAACGTGCCCATCCAGTGGGCCGGACCAACGAGATGTGGTTCCTCGGCCGGCGCCCGTGATATCCGGATCGTGTAGGCCACGAAGATGGCCACGAGGACGCCGGCGTCGACGAGGGTGATTGACCGCTTGAATGGCAGCGTCAACGAATAGAGCGTGGCCACGGCCAGGAAAGCGATCTCCACCGAGTGTGACCGCTCGAGCGTGACGCCCGTGAACCGCTGTCCGCGCCGCCGCCACCGGTACCAGGCGATGAAGACGACGAGACTCCACCCGACGCCGATCAGGAGCCGGTTTGCTCCCGTCATGTTGGCCAGGGCCAGCGAGCACGGCGCTTCGTCGGGGCTCCGGGGGGCGGCACACGTCCGCCCGAAGGCGGCGAAGGCGTGGCCGCCTTTCTGCGCGAACACGAAGTCGACGGCGTATTCCGGCAGCACCGCGATGAACGCCAGCACGGCGATGGCCAGCCCGGCCGAAATGTCCAGTTGGGCCACTTCGGCGGCCCACGACAGCAGGAAGGCGGCCCCCACGATGCCCAGCCCGAACAGGATCGCCTCGGCCACGTGGGGCAGGTGCGGGTGGGTCAGCCGCAGGAACACCGCAGGCACGCAGCAGGCGGCAGCCAGTAGAATCGCCAGACGCTGGCGGCCGGCGCTCCCGGTGCCGGACTCGTCCTCGGTCACCCGCGCATCCTAGGGGTGGACCTCAAGCGCTCAACAGCCGCAGCCGATGCTCACTCTGCGTGACCTGCTCGCGGGAATTTGCACTTCGAAGCAGGTGTTAGCCAATACTCGATGGGTAGGACTGGAACCAGCGTGACTGCAACCATGACGACACTTACCACCACTTGGCGAGACAGTGCTGCGTGCCGGGGCATCGACCCCGACGTCTTCTACCCCGTCTCCGACGAGGAAGCAGAGGCGGCGAAGGCGATCTGCACCCTCTGCCCGGTGCGCGAGCCGTGCCTCGAGTACGCGCTTGCCAACCGCGAGCGGGACGGCGTGTGGGGTGGCGCCACCGAGCGTGAGCGTCGCCGCATGATCCGCCAGCGCCGACGCTCCGCCTAGCCCGCCTGGCTGGGCTCTCGACGCGAGCGCGCCGGTAGCCTGCGAGCGTGGACTTCGCCGACGTTTTCACTCGGCTCTTGGCGGGCGAGGACCTGTCGCTCGACGACGCGCAGGCGACGATGTCGGCGGTGCTCGGCGGCGAGGCCACCCCCGGTCAGATCGGCGGCCTGCTCATCGCGCTGCGGACCAAGGACGTCACCGTCGAGGAGTTGACCGGCTTCGTGCGCGCCCTTCTCGACGCGGCCGAGCCGTTGTCGGTCACCGCCGGCGCCATCGACACGTGCGGCACCGGTGGGAGTGACCACCGGCGGGCGGCGGCGTTCCACGTGTCGACCCTGAGCGCTCTGGTCGCCGCCGGGGTGGGCGTCAAGGTGTGCAAACACGGCAATCGCAGGGCGTCATCGACCAGCGGGTCGGCCGACGTGCTCGAAGCGCTGGGCGTGGCCATGGACGTCGGCCCTGCGGGCGTGGCCCGCTGCGTCGAGGAAGCCGGAATGGGGTTCTGCCTGGCGCCTCGGTTCCACCCTGGCATGCGCCACCCGGGGCCTGTGCGCCGAGAGCTCGGCGTCCGCACGGTGTTCAACCTGGCCGCACCTCTGGCCAACCCGGCCCGGGTGACGCGCCAGGTGGTGGGCGTGGCCGACCCGACGATGGCCGAGAAGCTGATCCGGGTGCTCGAGGCCAACGGCGGCGAGCGGGCCATGGTCGTCTACGGCCACGAC
>JACDEA010000274.1 GCA_013816725.1 Actinomycetota bacterium | reverse complement strand
GGCAAGCTCCTGGCCGCCGTCGGCGCGACGGGCTCGCCGGGTGACAAGGTCCTCATCGGCCTCGGCATGCTCCCCCGCGGCGAGGTTGGGCTCATCTTCGCTGGGCTGGGCCTGCGCGAGGGCGTGCTGGGCGACGATCTCTACGCCGCGCTGCTCATCGTCGTATTGGCGACGACGCTCGTGACACCGCCCGCCCTCAAGTGGCGCCTGACCGCGCTTCGATCGCGCCGGCGTGCCGTCGCGTCGGCGACCCGACCCGAAGGCGGCTGGCTCGTGGTGCCCGACGGCGTCGTCGACCTGGCTGGCGAACCGCCTTCTCACCTTGCCCTCGAAGTTGCTCTCGATGCCGCGCTGGCGGCGACGACGGCGCGGCCCGGGTCGAGGCTCCTCGACTGGTTCGGCGCGCTGCCCGACGAGCCCCTGCGCTGGGACAAAGCCGCCACCCAGAAGCTGTTCGAGCTGTTGCGCCGCGGCAATGCCCGATCATGGCGGTTCCTCGACACCACCGGCGTGCTCGAGCGGGCGCTGCCCGAGTTGGCGGCCGCCATTCGGCGCCGACAGGCCGACCCGCTCGAGCTGGATGCCACCCACGCCCTGCGGTGGTCACTCGTCGAGCGCCTGCACGAACTGATCGAGCACGACGAGCCGGCGGGGCAGGAACACGCCGACCTGAAGCACCCCGAGTGGCTGCTGCTGGCCGCCCTCATCCTCGACTCGGCCGGCGACGCCGAGCCCCCGGTCGCCGCTGCCCGGCAGTTGGCAAAGCGGCTCGATCTCGGCGCCGGGGCCGAGCAGGAGATCGCGCTGCTGGTCGGCGAGAGCGAGCTGTTACGCCGGGCCGCCACGAGAGTGGACGCGCTCGACGAGTCGCGCGTGCTGCCGATTGCCAGCCATGTGCGGCAAGGAGAGCGCGCAGCTGCGTTGTACCTGCTCAGCCTCGCCCTCGGAGAGCTGGAGCCGGTGGACCGGGGGCGGCTGGACGAGCTGCACCGTCGCGTCCAAGTGGTGCTCGGTGAGGGCGGGCTGATGATGGGTGAAGGTCCGTTCCGCATGAGCGAACGCCTGGCCGCCGCCGAGCGAGCAGCCACGTCGCGGGCTGTTGTCGACCGGATCAGGGCGACACCGGCGACGTACGTCGCGTCCCAGTCCGCGCCCGCGATCGCACGGCAAGCCGCACTCCTCGAGCCGCTCCCACCACGGGGTCGGGCGCGGGTCGCGGTGACGGCAACCGATGATCCGCAACGATGGTGCGTCGACGTCGCCGCACGCGACCAGCACGGCCTGCTCGCCCTCGTAACCGGCGTGCTCGCTGGCGCGGGCGTCGATGTGCTTGCCGCGTCGGCGACCACCTGGGGCGACGGCGGCGCCATCGAAGCGTTCGTGATCCGCGCCGCCGGCCGGCCCGATCAATCGACACTCGAGCTCGCGATCGCGGCCGGTATGCGCGCTGGCATCGCCGCGCCCGCAGTGCCGGACGCCACCGTGGCCTTCGACGACGTTGCTTCGCCCTGGTACACGCTGTGTGAGATCCGCGCCCCGGATCATCCGGGGCTGCTTCGTGCCTTTGCCGCCGCCATCGCCGCCGCCGGCGCCAACGTGCACGGCGCGACGATTGACACGAGTGGTGAGCTCGCCGTCGACCGGTTCGAGCTCACTGATCGGCGCGGTCACAAGCTCGACGACGGGGCAAAGGCGGCGCTCGTCAACGCGGTGGGCGAAGGAGTTCCGCCGATGACACGGTCGCGTCTGCGGCGACTCGGCAGAAAGTCACAGAGCCGAAACATTCGCATGACGATGCCGAAACCCGCGAGTCCTACGGTCGACGCCGGGCGCTAAACGGCGTTCCGGCTTATCAATCTCTGACGGCTCCTTGGAGGTCAGCTTTGCAACGGTTATTGAAACGCGCCGCCGGTGCAACCGCGGTGCTCACAGTGTTGTTGTGGTTAACCAATGCCGGGATCGCCGCGGCGGACTCAACGGGTACCGACCTGGGCGAGAAGATCCCGGGCGTCGACAAGCTGACCCATGGCGAAATCGGGCTCAACCTGCTCTGGATCATCGTGGGCGCGGTCCTGGTGATCTTCATGCAGGCGGGCTTCGCTCTCGTTGAGACGGGCTTCTGCCGAGCCAAGCACGCCGCCCACGTGGTGTCGACGAACTTTGCCATCTTCGGACTCGGCTTCGTCGGCTTCTACTTGGTCGGTTACTCGTTCATGTTCGGCGGCTACTCGTTCCCCGGCCTGTTCGGCTACGACAAGCCGGTCGGGGGTGCCCTCATCGGCTCCGGCCACTGGGTGTTCCTGTGGAAGGGCGGGTGGGCGCTGAGCGGCGCCGCGTACAGCGTGCCTGTCATGGCCTTCTTCCTCTACATGGTCGCCTTCATGGACACGACGGCGACCATCCCGACCGGCGCCATGGCCGAGCGCTGGAAGTGGAACAGCTTCGTGATCTGGGGTCTGTTCTGCGGCTCGATCTTCTACCCGCTGTTCGGCGCCTGGACGTGGGGCGGCGGCTGGCTCAGTCAGCTGGGCAACAGCCTCAACCTCGGGTTCGGTTACGTGGACTTCGCCGGTTCCGGCGTCGTCCACATGATGGGCGGCGTTGCTGGCTTGGCCGGCGCCCTCGTGCTCGGGCCCCGCATCGGCAAGTACGGCCCGGACGGCAAGCCCCGGACGCTGGCCGCACACCACATCCCGATGGCCCTGCTCGGCACGTTCATCCTGCTCGTCGGCTGGTTCGGCTTCAACGCGGCATCGACGTTCGGCGCGACGGACCTCCGGTTCACGGTTGTCGCGGCCAACACGGCGATCGCGGCGGCCTTCGGCGCCACCATCGCCATGTTCTGGGTGATGTTGCGCGCCGGCAAGCCCGATCCCGGGATGATGGCCAACGGCATGCTCGCCGGCCTCGTCGCCATCACGGCGCCGTGCGCGTTCGTTCAACCGTGGGCCGCGGCAGTCATCGGTGCCATCGCCGCGGTGCTCGTCGTCGAGTCGGTGTGGTTCTTCGAGCGCAAGGCGAAGATCGACGATCCGGTCGGCGCCATCTCCGTGCACGGTGTCGGCGGCGCCTTCGGAGTGCTGTGCGTCGGCATCTTTTCCGACGGCAGCTACGGCGCGGGCTGGAACCTCACCACGACCGCCGGCAAAGGCGGCGTGAAGGGCATCCTGTACGGCGGTACGGGCGCCGGCCAACTCGCGGCGCAGGCGGCCGGCGTGGTCACGATCGGGACAGTGATGTTCGGCCTTGCTCTGCTGTTCTTCTTCCTGCAGAACAAGCTCACCAAGGGCGGCATCCGGCCGACCGCCGAGGTCGAGATCGGCGGTGTTGACATTCCCGAGATGGGCGTGCTCGCCTACCCCGAGTTCTACGGCTCGTCGATCCACGTCGAGCTGTCCGAAGGGGTCGACGGCCACCGGCCGATGCCCGAGCCCGTCCCTGTCGGACAGGAGAGGTCCCGGTAGCGCTCACTCCGTAGGCCTCGCGACAGGAGCCGGCGGGACATCCCGCCGGCTTCTGCGCGTGTGGCTGCGTTAGCGCTGGCCCTGCTGTGCCACCGCCGCGGCCGCCGCCGCCGCCGCGGTGTCATCAGGGAGGTAGTTGCACTTCAGGACGGAGAGGTCGTCGCCCAGCTCGTAGACCAAGGGAAACCCGGTCGGGATGTTGAGGGCGACGACCTCTTCTTTCGTCATCCCGTCGAGATGCATCTTGAGCGCCCGAAGGCTGTTGCCGTGCGCGGTAACGAGGACGACCCACCCCAGGCGGAGGTCGGGGACGATGTGGTCGTGCCAGTACGGCAGCATGCGGGCCACCACGTCGGCCAGACACTCCGACGTCGGCAGCACCTCGGGGGGTAGTTGGGCGTAGCGCGGGTCGTGGCTCGGGTGACGGGGGTCGTCGACTGCCACCGCCGGCGGGGGCGTGTCGTAGCTCCGCCGCCACTCGAGGAACTGCTCGTCGCCGTACTTGTCGCGGGTCTCGGTCTTGTCGAGGCCTTGCAACGCGCCGTAGTACCGCTCGTTGAGGCG
>JACDEA010000273.1 GCA_013816725.1 Actinomycetota bacterium | reverse complement strand
CCGCCGGGGCCAGCGCGGTGGCCACAACATCGGCAGAGTGTTCAACGTCCTCCGGCGTCGCCACGCCGTCTACTTGGTGACGATGACGCTGGAGCCGTGGCCGAATAGCCCCTGGTTCACGGTGACGCCGACCTTCGCTCCCTCGACCTGGCGACCCTCGGCCTGGCCCCGCAGCTGCCACGTGAGCTCGCACACCTGGGCGATCGCTTGCGCGGGGATGGCCTCGCCGAAGCAGGCCAGGCCGCCGCTCGGGTTGACGGGGACGCGTCCGCCGACGGTGGTGTCGCCGTCCCGCAGCAGCTTCTCGGCCTCCCCCTCCTTGCAGAGCCCGATGTTCTCGTACCAGTCGAGTTCGAGAGCCGAGGACAAGTCGTAGACCTCGGCCACGTCGACGTCCTCGGGCCCGATGCCCGCTTCGTCGTAGGCCGCCGCCGCAATCGAGTCGCGAAAGCTAAGCGAGCCGACGGCGGCGGCCGACACGGCGGAGTCGGTCGAGAAGTTGGGCATCTCGATCACAGTGTTGGGGAACTGTGGCGTCACCGTCGACACCGCGGCGATGGTGACAGGGAAGTCGACCCCGCGCGAGCGGGCGAAGTCCATCGATGACAGGACCAGCGCGGCGCCCCCGTCCGAAGTCGCGCAGATCTCGAGCAGCCGCAGCGGATCGGCGACCATAGGCGAGGCGAGCACTTCCTCCGCCGTGACCTCCTTGCGGTAGCGCGCGTTCGGATTGTTGAGCCCGTGCCGCGCGTTCTTGACCTTGACCGCGGCAAAGTCGTCCTCGGTCGCGCCGAACAGCTCCATGCGCCGCCGGGCGTACAACGCGAAGTACGTCGGGTTGGTGGCGCCGAGGAGGTGGAACCGCAGCCAGTCGGGGTCGTCCTTGCGATCGCCGCCAACCGGCGCGAAGAACCCCTTCGGCGTGGTGTCGGCCCCGACGACCAGGGCGACGTCGCACATGCCGGCCAGGATCTGAGCGCGCGCCGCGTTGATCGCCGTGGCGCCCGACGCGCAGGCGGCATACACGCTGGATACGCGTGCGCCCGACCAACCCAGCGCCTGCGCGAACGTGGCACCCGACACGAAGCCGGGGTAGCCGTTGCGGATGGTGTCGGCGCCGGACACCAACTGGATGTCGGACCACTCGACCTGCGCGTCTTTCAGGGCGTCGCGGGCGGCGGCCAGCCCGTACTCGACGAAGTTGCGGCCCCACTTCCCCCACGGGTGCATTCCGACGCCGAGCACTGCAATCGGTTCAGTCACAGGGCCGCCATTTCCATACGAGGTATTCGTGGTCATCGTCTTCATAGAGCGTCTCGATCACCAACTCCACGTCCATACCGATGCGCAGATCGTCCACGCCGACCCCGGCGACCACCTGCCCCATGACCACCATCTTCTCCTCGGCCAGCTCCACGGCCGCGATTGCAAACGGGGCGTAGGGCTCGGTCGCCATGTACGGCGGCGGCGGTTGGTAGCGAGCATCGGTGAACGACCACACCTTGCCGCCGCGGCTGAGCGGGACCTCCGTGAACGTCGTGCCGTCGCACGTCGGGTTGCCGCAGAAGAACGCCGCTTTTGGAAATGCACACGTGCCGCATGTGTCGCAACGGCTGCCGAGGAGCGCAGCCGGTTCCTCTAACGTGAACCAGCCCTCGACCGCGGGCACCCTTGTCTTGGTTGTCACCGAAGAAATGTAACTGACATGGACCTCAGCCCCACTCCCGCCGAAGGTGCCTTCCGTGAGGACGCGCGCGCGTGGTTGGCGACCAACAAGCCCGAACTGCCGATGCCGTCGGGTGAAACCGCTGAGGGCTTCGCGGTACACCGGGCGTGGGAGCGGCGATTGTTCGAAGGCGGCTGGTCGGTCGTGTCGTGGCCCCGCGAGTACGGCGGGCGCGACGCGACGCTGTGGGAGTGGGTGATCTTCGAGGAGGAGTACTACGCGGCGGGCCTGCCCCAGCGGGTGGCGCAGAACGGCATTTTTCTCCTGGCGCCGACCATCTTCGAATTGGGAACCCAAGAGCAGAAGGAGCGCTTGCTTCCCCGCATGGCCGGCGTCGAGGACATGTGGTGCCAAGGCTGGTCCGAACCCGGCGCCGGCAGCGATCTCGCCGCCATCACCAGCCGAGCCGCGCGCGACGACGCCGGCGGTTGGCGTCTCACCGGTCAGAAAACGTGGACGACGCGCGGGGCGTTCTGCACGCACCTGTTCGGACTGTTCCGCACCGACCCTGACGCCGAGCGCCACCGCGGGATGACGTACTTCCTCGTCGACTTGAAGACGCCCGGCGTCACCGTGCGCCCGGTCGACAAGTTCGACGGCGACGCCGGCTTCGCCGAGGTGTTCTTCGACGGCGCCTTCGTTCCCGATAGCGACGTGCTGGGTGGCGTGGACAAGGGCTGGGAAGTGGCCATGGCGACGACCGGCTCCGAACGGGGCCTCAGCCTGCGAAGCCCGGGACGCTTCCTGGCCGTGGTCGACCGCCTCGTCACCCAGTACCGCGAGACACCGGACCCGTCGCTGCGCAGCGAGGTGGCCGATGGATGGATGGCCGCGCAGGCCTACAAGCTGGCGACCGACATGACCGTCACCAGGCTGGCCGCCGGCGACAAGCTCGGCGCCGAGTCCAGCCTCAGCAAGGTGTTCTGGTCAGAGCTCGACATTGCCCTGCACGGAACCGCGCTCCGCCTCCTCGGCGACGACGGCGCGCTCGAGGGGCCGTGGATGAAGGGCTTCCAGTTCGCTCTGGCCGGTCCGATATACGCCGGCACCAACGAGATCCAGCGCAACATCATCGCCGAGCGCCTGCTGGGACTCCCCCGCAAGTGAACTTCGCCTGCACCGACGAGCAGCTCTTGCTGCGTGACACCGTACGCTCGCTGCTCGAGCGCGAGTGCCCACCGGCGATTGTCCGTGCAGCATGGTCGAACCGCGACGCGGCGGCGATCGTGTGGAAGTTGCTCGATGAGATCGGCGTGTTCGACCCGTCGCTCACCGACCTCGATCTGGTGCTCGTGTTCGAGGAGAGTGGCCGCGCCGCGTTGCCGGGGCCGTTCGTCGAGCGGGCCGTCGGCGCCGACATCGTCGAGGCACCCAGCGCGATGGTCGACCATTCCGTGTGGTGGACGGGAGAGGGGGCGAACGATCGCGCCGCGCTGGGCGCCGCCGCACAACTCGTTGGTCTCGGTGTCCGCATGATCGAGATGACCGTGGACTACGTGAAGGAGCGCACGCAGTTCGGCGCCCCCGTCGGCAGCTACCAGGCAGTCAAGCACCACCTGGCCAGCGCCCACGTGAAGATCGAATACGCCCGCCCAGTCGTCTACCGGGCCGCCTACGCGATCGCGCACGACGAGCCGGACCGTCGGCGCGACGTGTCGTTCGCCAAGGTCTACGCCGGCGACGCCGCGGGAGCCGCGGCCCGAGCCGCCCTGCAGTGTCACGGCGACCTCGGCTACTCCTTCGAGTACGACCTGCACCTCTGGATGAAGCGGGCCTGGGTGCTGCAGACGGCGTGGGGCACCGCCGCGTTCCATCGCAACCGCGTGGCCGACGCGGTCATCGGGTGACGAGTGCCTTGGCCACGCCCGACGGTGTATCAACTTGCCTATGGCGATGACGCTCGACCCGGAGCTGTTCCTTCCCGATCCCGAACCTCGGGAGGTGCGCTACACGGTGATCTCGGTCGACGACCACCTCGTCGAGCCGCCCGACATGTTCGAAGGCCGCCTGCCCGCCCGCCTCCAGGAGAGTGCGCCCAAGATCGTCCGCAACAAGCGCGGGCATGAGGTGTGGGAGTTCGACGGGAACACATACACGCAGGTCGGCATGAACGCGGTCGCCGGCCGCCGCATGGAAACCATGAAGATGGAGCCGTCCCGGTTCGACCAGATGCGCCCGGGTTGCTACGACATCCACGAACGGGTCAAGGACATGGACATCAACGGCGTGTGGGCGTCGCTCAACTTCCCGTCGATGATCACCGGCTTCTGCGGCCGCGTGTTCTCGCAGTGCTCGGACCCGGAGCTAGGCGTGGC
>JACDEA010000272.1 GCA_013816725.1 Actinomycetota bacterium | reverse complement strand
GCCCGATCCCGACTCCCCCACCACGGCGAACACCTCGCCTGAGTGCACGTCGAACGAGACGCCGTCGACCGCGTGCACGGCACCGCCCTGCGCGTTGAACTCGACCCGGAGGTCGCGTACCGAAAGAAGCGTCGCCATCAGAGGGCGGTCACGCGATCAGCCGCCGCGCAGCCGCGGGTCGAGCGCGTCGCGCAGGCCGTCGCCGACGAACACGAACGCCATCACCGTGACGAAGATGGCCGCGCCCGGGAAGAACAGCATGTGCGGTGAACCGATCAGGAAGCTCTTGCCCTGGGCAACCATCAGGCCCCACGCCGGCTTGGGCTCGGTGATACCGACGCCCAGGAACGACAGCGCGGCCTCGGACAACACCGCGGTCCCGACGAAGATGGTGGCGTACACGATCACCGGCTGGATGGCGTTGGGAAACAGATGCCGGCGGATGATGCGGAAGTTGCTGGCGCCCAGAGCGCGAGCCGCTTCGATGTACTCGGTCTCCTTGATGGACAGGATGCTCGACCGGAAGATGCGGGCGAACGACATCCACCCCAGCCCGCCGAGGACGAAGATGACCGCCGCCTCACCACGGCCCAGCACGGTGATGATTGCAATGGCGGCGAGGATGTACGGGAAGGCCAGGAACACGTCGGTGATCCGCATCAACACGCTGTCGATCCACCGGCCGTAGAAGCCGGCGGCGGCCCCGGCGGTCAGCCCAAGCGCCAGCGCGATTACCACCGAGAAGATGCCCACCCGCAACGACACGCGCGAGCCGTAGACGACGCGCGTATAGAGGTCCCGGCCCAGCAGGTCGTTGCCGAACCAGTGTTTGAGGCTGGGCGGCTTGCGGCTGAGGACGGGGTCGAGCTTGGCCGGGTCGTAGAACGTGATGAGCGGCGCCAATATGGCGGCCAGCACCAGCAGCGTGAGCACCACCAGCCCGATCACCGCCAGCCGGTTGCGCCGGAAGCGCCGCCACACGTCGCCGCGGGCCGAGACCGGGGCGGTCGACTCGGCTGCAAGCAACGCGGGCCCGGGTGCCGGCTCGGGCTGGAGGTCAGTCACCGGTGCGGACCGCGGGAGAGGAGTGAGCGCATCAGTCGGCGGAGCCGGCGCCGTAGCGGATGCGCGGGTCGAAGAAGGCGTAGCTGACATCGACGAGGAGATTGATGAGCACGTAGGCGATCACGAGGACGATCGTGAAGCCCTGCACCACGGGCGAGTCGAGCGCGCCGATGGCGGTGGCGATGGTGGTGCCCATCCCCGGCCAGCTGAACACCGTTTCGGTCAGCACTGCGGAGCCGATCAGGTTGGCCAGGTCGAGACCGATAAGGGTGACGACGGGGATCATGGCGTTCTTGAGGCCGTGGCGGAACACGACCTGCGTACGCGACAGCCCCTTGGCCGCGGCGGTCCGCATGTAGTCGGCCCGCATCACCTCGAGCATCGTCGTGCGCATCATGCGGGCGACGAGGGCGGTCGACACCGACGCCAACGTGATCGCCGGCAGTACGACCGACTTCCACGTGTCGGCCGCCGGGATGAGGAACAGGTGCCAGTGATCACCGCCCACGCCGCTCACCGGGAAGCGAGCCCAGGTCGGATAGTTGTGCTGGAACGTGTAGACGCCGACCATGTACTGCAGGAGGTACCCCAGCACGAAGACTGGGACGGCCACCACCATCGTGGTCGAAACCGTGGTGAGCGTGTCGAGGAACGAGTAGCGACGCACGGCCGACAGCACGCCGGCGGCGATGCCGATCAAGACCTCAATACCCAGCGCCCACACCGCGAGGCGGATGCTGTTGGGCGCCTTCTCCTTCAGCATCGTGTTGACCGACCGCCCCTGCGCGTACGACCGGCCCAGGTCGCCGTGGCTGAGCCGCTGCCAGTACTTCCCGTATTGCACGTACCAGGGCTTGTCGAGGCCGAACTTCGCCTCCACGACCCGGCGGGTGTCGGCGTTGACCGCCCGTTCGCCGGCCAGTGAATCGACCGGGTTGCCGGGCACGATGTAGAACACCACGAATAGCAGGCTGACGGCGCCCACAACTACCGGTACCACCATCAGCGTGCGTCGAACTATGTACGCGAGCACATCAGCCCGCTGTCGCGATGAGTTTCGTCAGCCGGCGGCCTTGGCCATCCACATGCTCTCGTAGTTCAAGAAGCCGAGCGGCGTCTCTTGGACGTTCTTGAGCGTGGGCCGCCACACGATCGTGCCGCGGTACCAATTGAGCGGGATGACCACGACGTCGTCGAGGACGATTTTCTCCGCTTCGTTGTAAAGGCGATTGCGCTCGCCTTCGTCCTTGGCCGTACGCGCGTCCACGAGCATCTGGTCGAGCTTCGGGTTGCTGTACTGCTCGAGGTTGTCACCGCCGATGGCCGCCGTGCTGAACAGCGGGAACAGGCCGTTGTCATAGGCGATGTAGTCCCAGAACCAACCGGCCCGGAACAGCTGGCCCTTGCCCTTCCGCATGTCGCTGAAATAGGGCTTGGACGGGCGGGCATCGATGGTCGAGTTGATGCCGATGTCCTTCAGGTTGGACTGGAAGATGGCACCGACGGGTTCGTGGCCCGCCCCGGCGTTGAAGCTGAGGCGCAGCGTGGGCGGCGTCTTGCCCCACTCCGTGAGCAACTGCTTGGCCTTGACCACGTCGCGCTTGGTCACGTCGCTGAGGTTGGCCTTGTAGCCGGGCATGCCTGGCGGCGTGAAGCCGGTGGCCACCTTGCGGGTGCCGCTGTAGACCGTGTCGACGATCGCCTGCCTGTCGATTGCTAGCGAGATCGCCTGACGCAGTTTGAGGTTGGCCGGGCCGCCGACCGTGGGGTCCTTCATGTTGAAGCCCCAGTAGTAGGTAGCCAGGGTGTCGAGGCTGGTGGTGTTGGTGTCGGCGTATTTGGCGCGCACGTCGGCGTAACGACCCGGCGGGATGTCCGCGGTCTGCGCCGACCCGGCTTCGAACCCGGCGAACGCCGTCTCGGTGTCCTTGGAGATCACGAAGTTGATGCCGTCGAGGTAGGCCTTGTGCTTCTCGAACCCACCAAAGTACGTGTCGTTACGGACGAGCTTGATGTACTGGTCGTGCTTCCACGGCTCGGCCATCTTGAACGGCCCGTTGCCGATCATCACCTGGTTCTCCCAAGCCGTCTGGTCGGTGAGAGCGGACACCACCTTCTTCGGCATCGGCGAGAACACGGTGTGCGAGAGCAAGTTGGGAAAGATGTTGAGCGGCGCGTCCAATGTGACCTTCAGCTCCATGGCCGTGTCGTCGGCCACGATGCCGCTGATCTCCTTAGCCTTACCTTCGGCCACGTCCTTGGACCCGGTGATCTTGGCGTTGTCGGTGATGTGATAGGCGATCTCCGACGCCAGCTTGCTGTCGAGCACCCGCTCCCACCCGTACTTGAAGTCGCTGGGCAGGACCGGGTCGCCGTTGGACCACTTCACGCCGTTGCGGATCTTGAAGGTCCACTGGGTGAAGTCGGCGTTGCTCTTCCACGACTCGGCCACGAGGGGCTTCAGCTCCTTGGCCTTGGGGTCGTACTCGGTGAGACCGTCGTAGACCAGCGTGGAGATCTGCGCGCCGTCGAAGGTGCCGGCGGTGGCCGGGTCGACGTGGTCGACGTCGCCGCCGTTGGCCAGGTCCTGGTGGTCGATGAGCGTGCCACCCTTGACCGGCTTGCCGGCACCGCCGCTTTGGGCCTCCGGGGTCTTCTTATTGCCGCTCCCGCACGCGGCGGCGACAAGGGCCAAGACCACGAGAACGGCCATGAACCACGAATAGGGCTTCCGGTTCAACACCGGCCACCTCCTCTGTTTTGACTGACTACTGAAGTCTCAGAGCCAAGATCAGAGTGGTGAAGGCAAAGACGAGCCCCGTGATGACCGTGATGCGGTCGAGATTCTTCTCGACCACCGTCGAGCCTGCCGCGGCACTGCCCATGCTCCCACCAAACATGTCGGACAACCCGCCCCCCCGGCCACTGTGGAGGAGAATCAGCAGGACGAGCAGCGCGGCGACAAGCACATGTACGC
>JACDEA010000271.1 GCA_013816725.1 Actinomycetota bacterium | reverse complement strand
GCCGTTCACATACCGCAACCGTGGTCTCGCCGTCACGCTGGGCCGCAACCAAGGCGTGGCCCAGGTGCGCCGCTTCACGTTCACCGGTTTCCTCGCCTGGTGGATGGGCCGCTCGTACCACCTGCTGATGATGCCGGGCCTGGCCCGCAAGACACGCGTCGTCAGCGACTGGACAATCTCGCTGTTCTTCCCGCGAGACGTGTCGCAGCTCGGCGGGCTCGGGCGACCAACACCGTTGACTCCGCCGACACCGCCGCAGCCGCCAGCGGGCTGATGCAACGAGCCGCTCTCGTACAGTTGAGGCCGTGACTTTCCAACTACGCGGCGCCACCCTCGTCGACGGGTCCGGGCGTGACCCGCAGCCCACGACCACCGTCGTTCTGGAGGGGGATCGCATCGCCGCGGTCGAAGCGGGCTCGCCCAACGGCTCGGCCCGGGGCGACGTGATCGACGTCGACGGCCTCACGCTGCTCCCCGGGCTCATCGACGCACACACGCATTTCGGGATCGTGAACTTCGGCGAGGATCGGGCGCCGGCCGCCGTCACTGCGGCCCGCATCTTCCGCAACTGCGAGCTCGCACTCGAAGCGGGTTTCACCACCGTCCGCGACGTGGGCGGAATCGACGGCGGCGTCGCTCAAGCCGTCGAGCTGGGCCTCATCGCCGGACCGCGCATCTTTCCGTCGGGACCGATCCTGTGCCAGACCGGGGGCCACGGTGACGACTCGCCGCCGTTCGCCGCCGCCCATCACCCCCACGGCCACGGGTTGCCGGGCCTTACCCAGCCGGGCTTCCCCTGCGATGGGCCCGATCAGGTTCGCCTGGCCGCGCGCGATGTGCTCCGCCGCGGCGCGACCCAGCTCAAGGTGTGCGTCAGCGGCGGCGTCGTCAGCTTCACCGACCGGTTGGAGGACGCGCAGTTCAGCGTCGAGGAGCTGAAAGCCGCCGTGGCCGAAGCAGACGCCCGCGACACCTACGTGACGGCGCACGCGCACAACGTGAAGGGGATCCGCAACGGCCTCGCGGCCGGCGTCGAGTGCTTCGAGCACGGCACGTTCCTCGACGAGAGCACCGCGCAGGCCATGGCCGAGGCCGGCGCGTACCTCGTGCCGACGTTCGCGGTCGTGCGCATCTTCGCCGAGAAGGCCAAGGAGTGGGGCGTCCCCGACGAGATCGTCCCGCGCATGGCCGGCATCGAGGACGCCATGGCCCGTTCGCTCGGTCTCGCCCGCGACGCCGGTGTGGTGATCGGGTCCGGCTCCGACATCCTCGGTCCCGAGCAGGACCGCCGCGGCCTGGAGATCGCCATCCGGGCCGAGCTGGGCGACCCGATGGAAGCCATCGTCGCCGCCACCGCGGTCAACGCGCGCATCCTGAGGCGGGCCGACGACATCGGCATTGTCGAGACCGGTAAGCGGGCCGACGTCATCGCCGTCGACGGCAACCCACTCACCGACGCCAAGCTCTTCGACGATCCCAGCCGCGTCGTCCTGGTGATCAAGGACGGCCGGGTCGTCAAGGACCTCCGCTGAGCGGCGCGTACGACGCGGTCATCTTCGACTTCGGCGGCGTGCTGGTCACGTCGCCCTTCGAGCTGATCCGCAACTCGGGCATCGCGGCCGGACACGACGGCGACGAACTGCTCGCCTTGATGCTCGGACCCTATGACGAGGACACCGACCACCCGTGGCACCGGGTCGAGCGGGGCGAGATCCCGCTCACCGAGTACGGCGCGTGGCTGGTAGGCGAAGCCGAAGCGCGGGGCCTTACGCTCCCCCACCGCGTGCTGGCCGACATGAAGCCGCGCGACGCGATGGTCGAGCGGGCCGCGCAATTGCGCGCCGATGGCTACCGCACCGCGGTGCTCACCAACAACGCCCGGGAGGTGGGCGACAACTGGCGGGCCATCATCCCCGTCGACGAGCTATTCGACGTCGTCGTCGACTCGTGCATGGTCGGGATGCGCAAGCCCAACCCGGCGATCTACACGCACGCCGCCGAGCGGCTTGGGGTAGCCGTCGACCGCTGCGTCTTCCTCGACGATGCGCCCGGCAACATCGTCGGCGCGCAAACCGCGGGCATGCGGGCGATCCTCGTCGGCCTCGACGTCGAGCCGGCGCTGGCCGAACTCGACGCCGCGTTGGCCGGCAACTCGGTTTAGCGTCGCTGTCCATGCGCTTCTCTGTATGGCCGACGCCGACGCGGCCGTGGTCGGAGTTCCTGGCCATGGCCCTGCACGCCGAAGCGGCCGGGTTCGACGGAGTGTGGTGCTCCGACCACTTCATGCCCCTAAACCCGACCGAGGCCGACAACCCCGTCCTCGAGTGCTGGTCGGTGCTAGCCGGCACCGCCGCCGCCGTCCCGCGGGTCCGGCTCGGTGCCATCGTGACCGGCAACACCTACCGGCATCCCGCGGTGCTGGCCAACATGGCCGCGACAATCGACCACATCAGCGGCGGCCGGCTCGTGATGGGCCTCGGCGCCGGGTGGCAGGAGAACGAGCACACCGCCTACGGCATCGAGTTCGGAACGGTCGGCGAGCGCCTCCGCAAACTGGAAGAGGCGTGCCAGATCGTCAAGGGCCTCTTCGAGCAGTCTCGCACCACGTTCGCCGGCCGGTACTACACGTTGCAGGACGCGCCGATGGAGCCGAAGCCGGTACAGGCGCGGGTGCCGTTGCTCATCGGCGGCGGCGGCGAAAGAGTCACCATGCGCATCGCCGCGCAGTACGCCGACGAATGGAACATCTGGGGTCTGCCCGATCTGCTCGCGCAGAAGGGCACTGTTCTCGAGGCCCACTGCGACAAGCTCGGCCGCGATCCCTCGAGCATCGAGCGTTCGGCCCAGGCGTTGCTCTACCTGGGCGACGACCGTAAGTGGCTCGACGAGCGCAAGGGCCGCGCCGCCGCGTTCCCGGCCATCGTCGGCACGCCAGCCGAGGTGCAGGACGTCATCGGTGCATACCGCGACGCTGGCGTCGACGAATTCATCATCCCCGCGTTCAACCTCGGTCCGCCCGAGCGGGCCGCCGGCACGCTCCAGCGATTCAGCGAAGAGGTCGCCCCGGCGTTCCGCTAGGCGGCGGCATCGTTCAAGCGACGCACCTCAGCGGCCGCGACGATCGCGCCGACGCAGCAGCACTGGAGTCATCAGCAGAGCGGCGGCGGCGAGCACCGTGATGAGCATCGGGACGACGAGGCGGGTGATCCCGCCGCCCTTCGCGCCGAAGCCGACGGCGTCGGGAGTCACCGCCAGGTAGTACCCGGAGTCGGGCAGCTCCGCTTCCACTGCCGTCGCACTGGCGTGTTGCGCTTTCACCGCGATCCACGTCTTGCCGTCCTTGCTGACCAGCACGCCGTCGCCCGGCACCGGCACGGTGAGTAGGACCGAACCGGTTGACGAGACCGGCGCCGGCTCGCGGCTCGGCTCGTACCGGAAGGTGATGGAGTAGGCGTTGCCGTTGGAGAATTTGCCGGTGGGGAGGGGGCCCAAGGTGTCGGGGTCGACCGGGACGATCTCGGCGCTGGCCTTGTCCTCGGTGCCGCGCACCGCGATGGCGCCCGCGGGGAGGTTGAACACGAACTGTGAGTCCTCGCTGGCCCCGGCGGGCGGGAGGTCGTCCGGGTTGAGTCCGATGGCAACCGTCGTCGCCTTTGGCTTCACGTTGCCGGCGGCGAAGTCCGGCGGGGGTCGCACCCAGCGATACGCCGGCGCGGGGCCCACCGCGTCGAAGAGTGGCCGCACCGGCGCACCGCCCCACACGGCGGTCGCGACCACCGCGCCGATGTATGTGAGTGCAGCCACTCCGCCGAGCGCGGCCACCCGCTTCATCGCAGGATGGCGGACGTGGCGAAGGCCGGCGGCCACACCACCGCTCGCGTCGCCGGCGCCACCCACTCCCAGATCACCGACGTGGCCTCCCGGTTGTCCCCGGCGTCGGCCGCGCCGGCCGGCGCCAAGTCGAGGCCGCTGCCGTTGGGCAGCGAGCCATCGGGCAGACGCACACGAGTGGCCGCCCGGCGAACGCTGGCCGCTGACGCGTCGCCGGCGGCC
>JACDEA010000270.1 GCA_013816725.1 Actinomycetota bacterium | reverse complement strand
CGCCTTGGCCGTGTCCTGCATGGCGTCGGGGACGCGGTCGCGCTGGCCCCAGAACGCGGCACCCAGTTGGTAGAAGTACACGTCGCTCGACACGGTGATGGCCCGGGTGAGGTCGACCTTCCCGTGTTTGACGCCCCCGGCGTTGCGATACACGCAGCGCTCGCCCAGGCAGTTCTTCAGCGTGAACTTGCCTTGGTCGTCCACCGTCGTGTGCGGCTCGATCACGCCCTTCTCCAGGCCGGCCAGCGACGTGAACAACTTGAACGTCGAACCGGGCGGGTACTGGCCCTGGATCGCCCGGTTGTTCAGCGGGAAGTGGTTCTCCTTCTTACGGAGTTGGTCGAACGTCGCCTGCTTGATGCCACCCACGAACACCGACGGGTCATAGGTGGGATATGACGCCAGCGCGAGCACCGAGCCATCGTTGGGATCGAGCACGACCGCGGCCCCGGCCGGCGCAATGAAGCGCTTCTTCTGCTCGCGGTCGAACGAGTTCTTGGCCGCGTTCATCCCTTGCGCCAGCGACTCCTCGGCCAGCTTCTGCACCGTCGCGTCGATGGTGAGCTGCACGTCCCGGCCGGGGACCGGACGCTTGGGCCGTCCGAGCGCGAGCCGCAAAACCGTGCCGCTGGCGTCGACGGCCAGCTTGGTCACGCCCGGCTCGCCTCGTAGGTACTTCTCGTACGACCGCTCCACGCCGCCGCGCCCGATCTCGTCGCCCTCGCGGTACCCGTCCTTGCGCAGCCTGCGCAGCTCGTCGGACGTCACCTGCCCGACGTTGCCGAGCACATGAGCAGCGAGCTGGCCCTGCGGGTAGATGCGCTCGGCCACGCGCGTGACCTCGACGCCGGGGAAGTCGGCCTGCTGCTCCTCGAGATAGATGGCGACGTCCTTGGTGACGTCCTCGGCCACCGGCACCGGCTTGTACGGGCTGAACCGCACGTCGCTTATACGCGCCTGGACGTCGGCGACCGACATGTTGAGCAACGCGGCCACGCGGGTCGTGACTTCAGGATTCTGCGCCGCAGCCTGGCGGCTCAGCGTGACGACGAACCGAAAACGATTGTCGACGAGTACGGTGCCGTTGCGATCGAGGATGCGGCCGCGGGGCGCTGGCTCGTAGACGATGCGCACCTGATTGGCCTTGGCCGCGACCTGGAAGTTCTGCGAGTCCATCACCTGCAGGTACCAGAGCCGCGAGAACAGCGCGGCGAACAGCGAGATGACCACGACACCGAGTACGGAGAGGCGCAACCGCGGAAGTTCCTGGGTCACCGCGGCGTCACCGCGCGAACGCGTGGTTCGCTTCGACCGGCCACGCCCAGGCCATGAGACGCGACACCGCCACGCTGAGCGGCGCGTTGATCACCGCGACGCCGATCACGATGACGACGAGGCCGGGCCGGATGAGGTGGCTCACGCCGACCACCGCGCCGATGACGACGAAGAGCAACACGCTTATGGCGCTGGCGGCCATCGCCGTGACCGGGCCGATCCACCACGCTGCGCGCAGCACCCCTGTGTGCATCGCGCCCACGGCGAAGCCCACCACGCTGTACGTGACGGCCGACAACCCCATGGGCGTTTGCAAGAAAAGATCGGTGAGGATGCCGGCGAAGAACCCGACCACGGCGCCGCGCTCGGAGCCGCCCAGCATGCCGGCGGTGATCGGCAGCAGCACCATGGCGTCGGGACGCACCACGCCGAGCCGCATCTCCGACAACAACGACGACTGGAGCAGCAGCACGAGGATCATGGCGAACGGCAGCTTCAGGCCGATGAGGCGAGGCTCGTTCACGCGCCCGCTCCCGGCCAGATGAGGATCTTGACGAACGTGAGCCGGGCGAAGTCGACCACCGGCACGATCGTGACGCCCTTGCGCTCCGGGCCTTCGCGGTAGCCCTTGCTCTTCACCAGACCGACAGGTATCCCCGGTGGGAACACACTCTGCTGGAGGCCGCTGGTGACGACAACCTCACCGACCTTGGCCACTGACGCGCCTTCGAGGAGTTCAACACTGAGGGACCGGCCGGCGCCGTTGCCCCGGGCCACGCCGGTGTCACCGGTTGACGCCAGCCTGATGCCGACGTTGGAACTCGGGTCGGTGACGAGCACGACGATGGATCGCCGGCGCGAAACCTCGATCACGCGGCCCACCAAGCCGGCGCCGGCGGCGACGGGCATCCCGCGTACGACCCCGTCGTGGGTCCCCTTGTCCAGCTCGGCGGTCAGGTCGAGGCTCGACGCCGAGGCGCCGACCACCCGGGCCGAGATCGTCTCGATGTCGGGCAGGAACGTGAGGTCCTGGTTGTCGAGAAGCGCCTGGCGTTCGCGTTCGGCGTCCTGCGCGCGGGCGACCTGGCCCCGCTGCTCAGCCAGCTGCTCGCGCAGGTGGGCGTTCTCGGCTTCGAGGTCGCCGTAATGCAGAACGCCGTTGACCACGTTGGCTACGGGGTCGAAGACCGCGGCGGCGAACGACTGAAGGGGCGCGAACGCGTCGCGGGCGCCGCCCTTGACCTTGGCGATGGCACCGCCGGCGTCGCTGCGGTAGTCGAGCGTTACCAGCGTGATCGACGTGAGGATCAGCAGGAGCAGCGTGTAGCGAGGGCGGCTTGTTCGCCGGTAGACAGCCAACGTCTACAGCGCCTTCCTAATGATGGCTCGACGAGATCAGCACCTGCTTGAGGGCCTCGAACTCCTCGAGGCACTGGCCGCTGCCAATGGCGACCGAGTGCAGCGGGTTCTTGGCCAACACGATCGGCATGCCGGTCTCCGCCTGGAGCCGGGCATCGAGGCCGTGCAGCAGCGCGCCGCCGCCGGTGAGAACGATGCCTTGCTCCATGATGTCGGAGGCCAACTCGGGAGGCGTCTTGTCGAGGGTGACCTTCACGACGTCAACAATGGCCGAAACCGGCTCTTCGATGGCTTCGCGGATCTCTTCGGTGCTGGTGACGATGGTCTTCGGCAACCCGGTGATGAGGTCACGCCCGCGGATCTCGGCGTGCACCTCCTCTTCGAGCTGATACGCCGAACCAAGGGCGATCTTGATCTCCTCGGCCGTTCGTTCGCCGAGGGCGAGGCTGTATTCCTTCTTGATGTAGTTGATGATCCCCTCGTCCAGCTCGTCGCCGCCGATCCGGATCGACTCCTTGGTGACGATGCCGCCGAGTGAGATCACCGCGACTTCGGTGGTGCCGCCGCCGATGTCGACCACCATGTTTCCGGTGGGCTCGTGCACGGGCAGACCGGCGCCGATCGCCGCGGCCATCGGCTCTTCGATGATGTAGGCCGGCTTGCGGGCGCCCGCGTATTCCGCCGCCTCCTGCACTGCACGTTGCTCCACACCGGTGATGCCCGACGGCACGCAGATGACCATCCGCGGTTTGGCGAAGCGACGCTGGTGCACGCGGTGGATGAAGTAGCGGAGCATCTTCTCGCAGATCTCGAAGTCGGCGATGACCCCGTCCTTCAGCGGGCGGATGGCCTGGATGTGGCTGGGCGTGCGCCCGATCATGCGCTTGGCTTCGATGCCCACCGCGAGCGGGCGGCCGTCCTTCACATTGACGGCGACGACCGACGGCTCGTTCAACACAATGCCCCGACCCCGGACGTACACCAACGTGTTGGCCGTACCGAGGTCGACGGCCATGTCTCGGCCCAGGAACGAGGAGAAGAAGCTTTCTGACACGAAAAAATTGGCCTCTCAGCTGGAGGACGGGCCACAAGGGTATGTGAGGTTGTGGATAATCGCCACCCGACCGGCCCCACCACTCACTCCAGCCCCACATCGCACGGCGGCGCGGGCGCTAGCGTGCCTCGCTCGTGGACAGGACCCTGGTCATTTGCAAGCCCGACGCCGTCGAGCGCGGATTGTCGGGCGAGATCATCGCCCGGCTCGAGCGCAAGGGGCTGACGCTCGTCGCCGCCGAGCTGCGCACGATCGACCGCGAAACCGCCGGGCGCCATTACGCCGAGCACGAGAGCAAGCCGTTCTTCGGCGACCTCGTCGACTTCATCACGCGCAGCCCGGCGCTGTTGATGGTCGTCGAGGGCC
>JACDEA010000269.1 GCA_013816725.1 Actinomycetota bacterium | reverse complement strand
GGGTAGAGGTGCAGGGCGAGGAGTACCTCCTCATGCGCGAGCGCGACATCCACGCCGTCGCCTCCGGCCGCGTCGACGGTTCCACCGGTCTCTACCTGTAATGGCTCACCGACATGTCACGAGGCGGGGTGTACACCCCCCTTCGTGACATGTCGCCGACCGCCCGTAGGATGAGCGGCATGGCCGTCGCTTCGCAGCCTGATCTCAGCGTGGTGCAGTTCAACGAGCACGGGCTCGTTCCCGCTATCGCGCAGGACCAGGCCACGCAGAAGGTGTTGATGGTCGGGTACATGAACGCCGACACGCTGCGTGAGACGCTCACCACCGGCCGCATGGTCTATTGGAGCCGCAGCCGCAAGGAGCGGTGGGCCAAGGGCGACACGTCCGGCGACCGCCAGTGGGTGCGCGAGGCGTACTACGACTGCGACGGCGACGCGCTCCTCTTCGTCGTGGAGCAGGAGGGCAACGGCGCCTGCCACACGGGCAATTTCAGTTGCTTCTTCCAAAGCCTTGGCTCAACACCCCAGTAGGGACGACTTCCGGGCGCTGGCGGCGCGCCACCGCGTCGTGCCGGTGTGGCGGGAGCTGCTGGCCGACCTGGCTACGCCGGTGTCGGCGTTTCTCCGCATCGTCGGCGACGAGCCCGGTTTCCTGCTCGAGTCAGTGGAGCGCGAGCGGTGGAGCCGGTTCAGCTTCATCGGCCGCCGCCCACAGGCCACCCTCGTCGCCCGCGACGGCGCGATCGACGTCGTGGGCGACCTTCCGCCCGAAGTGCCGCGCCATCGCGGCGCGCTCGCTGCGCTCGAAGCGCTGATCGATGTGTACCGCGCGCCCGAACTACCCGACCTCCCGCCGCTCCACAGCGGGGTTGTCGGCTACCTCGGATACGACGTCGTGCGCGAGGTCGAACGGCTACCCGCCATCCCCCCGGACGACCTCGGCCATCCCGACGCGGTGCTCACGGTTATCGGCCAGCTCGCCGCCTTCGATCACTGGCGCCAGCGGGTCACGATCATCGACAACGCGCTCCTCCCCGCTGCACCGACGCCTGCGGTCGTCGACGCCGCCTACGACGCCGCCCTGGCCCGGCTCGACCAGTTCGCACTCGACGGCGCCCGGCCGCTCGACGAGCCGGTCCTCGAACCGCCCGCGTCCGGCGAGGCGCTGCCCGACGTGAAGCGCACGATTACCGAGCGCCAGTGGCACGACGCCGTCGCCGTGGCCAAGGAGTACATCCTGGCCGGCGACATCTTCCAGGTGGTGTTGTCGCAGCGCTATGACTTCCACCTCGAGGCCGATCCGTTCGACGCCTACCGGGCGTTGCGCCAGGTGAACCCCAGCCCGTACATGTACTTCCTGCGCCATGACGACATCAGTGTCGTCGGTTCGTCGCCCGAGCCCATGGTCCAGCTGCTCGGCGGGCGGGTCGTCTCGCGGCCGATCGCCGGGACCCGTCGCCGGGGCCGCAGCGATTCCGACGACCGCCGCATGGCCGGCGAACTGAGCGAGGACCCCAAGGAGATCGCCGAACACATCATGCTCGTCGACTTGGCGCGCAACGACGTCGGCCGCGTGGTCACGTTCGGCACCGAGACCGTCGACGAGCTGCTCACGCTCGAGTACTACAGCCATGTCATGCACCTCACCTCGCAGGTGTCGGGCGACCTCACCGACGGCAAGGGGCCGATCGACGTGCTGCGAGCCACGCTGCCGGCTGGCACTGTTTCCGGCGCTCCCAAAGTGAGGGCCATGCAGATAATCGACGAGCTGGAGCCCACCAAGCGCGGTGGCTATGCCGGCGTGGTCGGGTACGTCGACTTCTCCGGCAACCTCGACACCGCCATCGCCATCCGCACGATGTTCGTCACCTCCGACGGTCGGGCGTCGGTGCAGGCCGGCGCCGGCATCGTGGCCGACAGCGACCCCGAGCTGGAGGATCTCGAGTGTCGCAACAAAGCGGCGGCCTTGCTGGCCGCGGTCCCACCGGCCCGCCGCATGACATCACTCCGAGGCGCTCCGTCGCGCCGCAGAAGCGCCGGCTGAGATGGCCGACGCCGACACCGACAGATTGGCCGAGGACTACCGCAGGCTGCGCGACGACGTCGGCGCCGTATGGATCCTTCGCGACGCGTTGCGAGTCACAGGTTCCGACGCGCTGGCGTTCCTCGACGGTCAGCTCAGCCAGGACATCAAGGCGCTCGCAGTCGGCGCTTCGGTCGACTCGCTTCTGCTGCAACCGCACGGCAAGGTCGTGGCGATGCTGCGGGTGACGCGGGAGGACGGCGACGCGTTCGTTCTCGACACCGACGCCGGCTTCGGCGACTCGGTCGTCGAGCGCCTCGAGCGGTTCAAGTTGCGCACCAAGGCGACCATCGAGCGTGATCCCGACTGGAAGTGCGTCGCCGTGCGCGGGCCGCGTGCCCATGAAGTGGCTTCGGGCGTCGTGGTCGACTGGCCCGGCCTCGCCGGCGTCGACATCATCGGCCACGACCCCCGCGTTCCCGCCGACGTGCCCCTCGTCGGAATCGACGCCTACGAAGTGGCGCGTATCGAAGCTGGTGTTCCGGTGATGGGCCGCGAGCTGACCGACGAAACCATCCCGGCCGAGGCCACCGGCGTGGTGGAGAGGTCGGTCAGCTTCACGAAGGGATGTTTCACCGGCCAGGAGCTGGTGGCCCGCATCGACTCTCGCGGCGGCAACGTTCGCCGCCGGCTGTGCGGCGTCGAGCTGTCGGCAACGTCGGTTCCGGCGACCGGGAGTGAGCTCGTCGCCGACGGTGCGCCGGTGGGCGTCATAACGCCGGCCGCGTGCTCACCGAGGACGGGCGCGGTCGTCGCGCTGGCCTACGTCGCCCGCAAGGTCGAGCTGCCGGCGGCCGTCGACGGCGGCGTGGTGAAAGGGCTCCCACTGTCATGAGGGGCGCCCTCTTTGTCGGGACAAGGCGCACCCTTCTTGTCATGACGGTGCTCCTCGTACTGTCGGCGTGCTCGGGCTCGGGCGTCATCAAGATCAAGGATCCCGGCCCGGTTCCCGACCTCACCACGACGACGGCGATCGACTTCAGTGCCATCGGCCTCAAGGGCGTGAGCAGCCGCACGACGACGTCGGTCCCGCTGGGCCCGGGCGGGGCGACGTTGCGCGGCACGGTGACCGGTCCCGATGGTGCGGTCGAGGGCGCGACGGTCCATGTCGAGCGCCTCGTCGGTCCTACCGCTGGCGCCGCCGACGTGGCCACGGCCGCCGATGGCACGTGGACCCTGCCGGCGATCCTCGGCGGGCGCTACCGGGTGCGCACGTGGAAGGCCCCGGAGCTGGCCTTGACCAAGCCCGAGATATTCTTCCTCGAGGCCCGCGAAACCAAGAAGCTCGATCTCCGCGTCGACCGTTATTCCGGTGGCTCGGTCACCGCGTCGATCGCTCCCGACCCGCCCGTCGTCGGCCAACCCGCCAACCTTTTCGTGTTGGTATCGGCCCGCACAGTCGATCTCGGGGGCGTCGTGCGGGGCACCCCGGCGGCCGGCGTGACGGTCGACCTGTCCGGCACCGGCTTCCAGCTGGAGTCGCCCAACCCCACCACCACCGACAGCAATGGCGTGGCTCAATGGCGCGTGCGGTGCACGACGGTCGGGGCGACGTCGCTGTCGGTCACCGTGACGGGCACGTCGTTCCCCGTCACCGTTCCCGCCTGCGCGGACAGCTCGGCCGGCCCATCCGAGCCGCCGACAACCGCCGATGCGACGACGACGACGTCGCGGCCGACGCGGGGGTCGACGTCGACCACGCGCCGGTAGTCACGACCGCGCCAGTAGCGTTGAGCGACCCATGAGGACCGTGTGAACGCGCTCGATCGCATTCTGGCCGCCCATCGCGCCGCCGACGGGGCGCGCCCGGCGCGGCGCGGCTTTCGCGCTGCGCTGGCGCAGCCGGGCCTGGCGGTGATCGCCGAGATCAAGCGCCGGTCGCCGTCGAAGGGCGCGCTGGCGCCTGATCTCGATCCCGTCACGCTCGCGCAGGCCTACGCCGCCGGCGGAGCCGCCGCCCTCTCGGTGCTCACCG
>JACDEA010000268.1 GCA_013816725.1 Actinomycetota bacterium | reverse complement strand
GGGCGTCACCCGCATCGAGGGCTGGGACGCGGTGGCCACGAGCTATCCGTCCTTCGCCGAGGACCTGGCTGCGTGCCGCTGATCGCCATCGACGGTCCGGCCGGGTCGGGCAAGTCCACCGTCGCCCGAGCGGTGGCGGGCAGCCTCGGCTTGCCGTATCTCGACACGGGCGCCATGTACCGTTCGGTGGCCTGGGCTGCGCTGCGCGCCGGTGTCGACCTGCGCGACGCCGCCGCCGTGGCCGCGGTCGCCGCGGCGCTCGACATCGACGTGGGCGACACGGTTTGCGTAGACGGAATCGACGTGACCGACGCCATCCGCAACCAGGACGTGAACACCGCGGTGAGCATCGTGTCGGCTCACGCCGAAGTGCGAGCCGAGTTGGTGAAGCGCCAGCGCGACTGGGCGGCGGGCAATGGCGGTTCCGGCGTGGTCGAGGGTCGCGACATCGGCAGCGTTGTCTTCCCAAACGCGACGGTGAAGGTGTTCCTCATCGCCGACGAGACGGTGCGGGCGGCCCGGCGCGGGGAAGAGGCCGACATCGCCCGGCGCGACCGGCTCGACACGCGTCGGGCTGTCTCGCCGTTGACCAAGGCCGAGGGCGCCGTCGAGGTCGACACGACGGCGACGGCCGTCGACGACGTCGTCGCCCGCGTGCTGGCGTTGGTACCCGAATGAGCGCCGGGCTCCTCTTCTACAAACTGGTCCGAGCCGTCGTCGTCGGCCTGTCGCGCTTGCTGTGGAGACCGTCGATCATCGGGCGCGAGCACATCCCGGAATCGGGCCCCTTCGTGCTGGCCCCGGTGCACCGGTCCAACATCGACTTCGCGCTGGCGGCGGTTCTCGTGAAGCGCCGCATCCGCTACATGGGCAAGGACTCGCTCTGGAGGATCGGCTGGATCGGCAAGATCTTCAGCGCGCTGGGCGCCTTTCCCGTGCACCGGGGCAGTGCCGACCGCGAAGCCCTCCGCCGCTGCATCGAGGTCATCAACGGCGGCGAGCCGCTCGTCATCTTTCCGGAGGGCACGCGCCAGTCCGGCGACACCGTGCAACCGCTGTTCGAGGGGGCCGCGTACATCGCCGCCCGCACGGGCGTTCCCATCGTGCCGGTCGGCATAGGCGGCTCTGAGCAGGCGATGCCGAAGGGGTCGAAGTTCGTGCACCCGGTCAAGACCGTGCTGGTGGTGGGACCGGTCATCCCCGCCCCGTCGGCGACCGAGGGGGCCCGACCGTCGCGGCGGGCGATCCACGACACGACCGAAAGGCTGCACGTCGAGCTGCAGCGGCTGTTCGACGACGCGCAGGCACGCACTTGGTCGCGCAGCTAGGAGTTGAGTTCGGCCAGCGCCTCGAGGGCGTCGCTGGCGGCGACGGCGCGGTCGCCGGCGAGCAGACCAGCGTCCTGACCGGGGCCGTCGAGGGACACGCCCAGCGCGGCCGACAACGCCCGTAACAGGTCACGAAGATCGCGCGGCGGCGGGAAGTACTCGTCCTCGTCGGTGACGGTGACGACCTCAACGCCGTGCGCCGGTGCCAGCCGGTCGAGGACCGCACGCACCAGCTCCTCGGGCGCCGAGGCTCCGGCGGTGACGCCGACCACACCGTCGAGGTCGACCGGAACCTCCTCCGGCCCGTTCACGCGGTAGACCGGACCGCACCCTGCGGCGCGCGCCACTCGTTCGAGCGCGAGCGTGTTGGACGAGTTGGCCGAACCGATGACGACCATGGCGTCGGACCGCGGTGCGATCGCTTTGAGGGCGGACTGACGGTTCGTCGTGGCAAAGCAAAGGTCGCTGCGTCCGGGCATCCACATGTCGGGCCATCGGGCGGCCACCGCCTCCTTGACGCCGGACCATTCGTCGTGGCTCAGCGTCGTCTGGGCCAGCAGCGCTACCGGCCGGCGGTCGTCGGGCAGCGCAGCGACGTCGGCGGCGGTCTCGACGAGCCGCGACGCTTCGGGCGCCACCGCCATTGTCCCGGCGGCCTCGTCGTGGCCGGCGTGGCCGACGTAAACCACGGTGAATCCCTTGGCGGCTCGCACCTTGACCTCGTGGTGGACCTTGGTGACCAGCGGGCACACCGCGTCGATAACCACGCCCCCCGAGGCGCGAGCGGCGGCCACAACGTGGGGCGCCGAACCGTGGGCGCTGAGCATCACCGGCGCGCCTGGCGGCACCTGCGCGATGTCGTCGACGAACACCACGCCCAGCGCCCGGAAGCGGTCGACGACGACCTGGTTGTGCACGATCTCGTGGTAGCAGTACACCGGCGGCTCGAAGACGCGCACCATCCACGACAGCGCCTTGATCGCCATCTCGACGCCGGCGCAGAACCCACGGGGCGCGGCCAGCAACACCTTTTCGACCGGCATGTGTATTCCAGCCTACGCGTGGCCCACGCCTAGTCCGGAGGCGCACACCGGAGGGCAGGTGCAGGCGACCACGTAAGCTGACGCCATGTCGCTGCCGCGAATAGTGGCGGTGGCGCCCGGCTCGCCCGCAGCACGGGCCGGCCTGACCCCCGGCGACGAGATCGTGGCCATGAACGGCCAGGCGCCCCGCGACGTCATCGAATACCAGCTGCTGGCCGACGAGCCCGCGCTCGACCTCGACGTGCGTCGCGGCGGGCTGGACATCACCGCGCTCATCGACAAGGACTCCGGCGCGCCGCTGGGGATCGAAGTCGACTCGCCGGTGTTCGATCGCATCCGCACGTGCGACAACCACTGCGAGTTCTGCTTCATCTACCAGCTGCCCAAGGGCATGCGGCCGAGCCTCTACGTCAAGGACGACGACTACCGGCTGTCGTTTCTGTACGGCAACTTCACCACGCTCACCCGGTTCACCGAAGCGGATCTGGAGCGGGTGGTCACCGAGCGCTTGAGCCCGCTGTACGTCAGCATCCACGCCACCGACCCCGACGTGAGGGCGGCCATGCTGCGCAACCGGCGCGGCGCCATCAGCTTGCGCTGGTTGCGCGCGCTGCTCGATCACAACATCGAGGTGCACGGCCAGGTCGTCGTGTGCCCGGGCGTGAACAACGGCGACGTCCTCGACGACACGCTCACCGGCGTACTCGACCAGTACCCAGAGCTGGCGACCCTGGCCGTCGTCCCGCTGGGTGTCAGCCGGTACACCACCGAGGCGACGATGCGCGCCCACTCGACCGACGAGGCGGCGCGTGTCATCCATCAAGTTGAAGCGGCGCAGTGTGACTTCATGGCCGCGGTGGGGCGCCGCGTCGCGTTCGCGGCCGACGAGTACTACCTCCTTGCCCAGCGGCCGATGCCCGACAGCGCCTCGTACGACGGCTTTCCGCAGCACGAGAACGGCATCGGCATGGCTCGTGCATTCGCGGCGGCGTTCCACCGGGCGACGGCACCCATTCCCGTTCGCAGCGGGTTCTTCGCGGCGCTGGAAGGTGCGCCGGCCGACGGCTACCGGGCGCCGCGCACCGCGGCATCGGCCGCGGTGGACGACGTCGGCCGCCGGCCCGTCGTGATCATCTCCGGTGAGTACGGCGCCGCCGTCCTGGAGCCGCTCATCGCCGGCCGTGACGACGTGTCCGTGCTGGCCGTGCACAACGAGTTTTTCGGCGGGAACATCGCCGTCACCGGCCTGCTGGCCGGCGCCGACATCGCCCGGGCTCTCGAAGGACGGTCCCCTGCGTTTCGCTATCTGCTGCCCGACGTGTGTTTGTCGCGCGGCGCGTTCATCGACGGGCTCACCGTCGACGCGCTGCCGCTTCCTGTCGAGGTCGTCTCCACCGACGGTCGTTCGTTGCGACGGGCGCTGGGATGAAGCCCACCGTCGCCGTCGTCGGCCGGCCCAACGTCGGCAAGTCCACGCTCGTCAATCGCATCATCGGCCGGCGCGAGGCGATCGTGCAGGAGCAGCCGGGGGTCACGCGCGACCGCAAGAGCGTCGACACAGACTGGGCCGGACGCGAGTTCACGCTCACCGACACCGGCGGCTGGCTGGCCGGCGGCATCGCCCTCGACCGACAGGTCAGCAAGCAAGCCGAGCGGGCCATCGCCGACGCCGATCTCATCCTGTTCATCGT
>JACDEA010000267.1 GCA_013816725.1 Actinomycetota bacterium | reverse complement strand
CATTAGTAGGTTCTAGGCCGTGGAGGTCATCACCGATCCGAGCGCGTGCCCGATCACGCGGGGAACGGTGGTGACGATCGGCGCCTACGACGGCGTGCACGTGGGCCACCGCGCGCTCATCGCCGATGTGCGCCGGCTGGCGGCCGAACGCGACTGCGCCTCAGCCGTAGTGACCTTCGATCGCCACCCCGCCACCGTCGTGCGTCCCGAGTCGGCGCCCAAACTGCTCACCGATCTCGAGCAGAAGCTCGAACTGCTGGCGGCCACCGGGGTCGACTACGCGCTCGTCGTCCACTTCGACGAGCAACGGGCGGCCGAGTCGCCCGAGCACTTCGTCACCAACATCCTCGTCGACTGCCTCCATGCCCGCTCCGTGGTCGTCGGCCATGACTTCCATTTCGGCAAGCGGCGGGCGGGCAACGTGCCGCTGTTGATGGAGATGGGCGCCCGCTTCGGGTTCGACGTGCTCGGCATCATGTTGATCGAGGACGGCGGCTCGGCCGTGTCGTCCACCGAGATCCGGCGACGACTCGGCGCCGGCGACATCGCCGCCGCGGCCGAACTGCTCGGACGGCCGCACGAAGTCCGCGGTGTCGTGGTCGAGGGCGACGGTCGCGGGCGTGAACTCGGCTTTCCCACCGCCAACGTCGCCATACCGGTCGAGGTGCAACTGCCGGCCGACGGGATTTACGCGGGGTGGTACGAGCGGCCCGACGGCGAGGTGCGTGCCGCGGCCCTGTCGCTCGGCCGTCGTCCGACGTTCTACGACACCGCCGAGTCCTCGCTCCTCGAGGCCTACCTTATCGACTTCGACGGCGATCTCTACGGCGAGCGGGCCGAGGTCCGCTTCGTGCAGCGCCTCCGCGGCGAGCAGAAGTTCGAGTCGGTCGACGCCCTCACGCAGCAGATCGCGAAGGACGTCGACGCGACCCGTCACGTCCTCTCGTAGCGGCCCGCAACCGCCATTCTGGAGGCAATAGCTCGCTGAAAGGGCGACCTATTGCCTCCAGAAGCGGGGACGGCGCATCAGTCGTCCGGCGGCGGGCGGCGATTGCGCTTGACGTCGGCCCGCCGGTGCTTGGACTGGAGACGCCGCTCCCTCGAACCCTTGGTCGGCGCCGTGGGCCGGCGAGGCTTGTCGATGTGGAGCGCATCGGCCAGGCGGCTCCGTAACCGGTCCATGGCCAGCGCACGGTTGCGGGCCTGGGAGCGCTCGTCGCTGGCCGCGACCCGCACGCTGGGGCCGAGTTTGGTGAGCAGCCGATCCCGCTGGCGCGGGCCCAGTGAGGGCGAATTGGCCACGTCGAACACGACTTCGGCCCGGGTATTGGCCGTGTTGGCGTGCTGCCCTCCGGGGCCGCCACTGGCCGTAAACCTCCACTCCAGCTCGCTCAGCGGGATCGCACACGTGCGGCTGACCCGCAGCACTTCGCTACTCATGAGGGCTGTTTGCTAACCTTTGTTTCCGGCCGCGACGAATCGTCGTGGCTAGCCCTAGAAAGAAATCCGAGGATTCGCTGTTGCCTGACAAGGCTGCCACCATCGCTGCCAACCGGCTGCATGAGACAGACACGGGGTCGCCCGAGGTTCAGATCGCCATCCTTTGGGAGCGCATCCAACACCTCACCGAGCACCTCAAGACGCACAAGGGTGATCATCACACCCAGCGCGGCCTGCTCAAGCTGATCGGCCGCATGCGACGGCTGCAGGCGTACGTTCGCAAGAACGACGTCCAGCGCTATCGGGACATCAACGCCCGCCTCGGGCTTCGTCGCTAGGCGCTCAAACTCAAACTGCGGCGGCTGATCGTCAGCTGCCAGTGGCGTGCTCCCGGGGTCGAACCGCGGTGGCAGACCACTGGGAACTGGCCGGCCGTCGCTCCAAAAAGTCGCGCCGAAGGCGCGCCAGAAAAAGGAGTGTGCATGGCTGAGGCCATCACCGTATCGAGCCCCATTTCCGGCTCAGACAAGACCCTGTCCTTCGAGACGGGCCAACTCGCCCCGCAATCACAAGGGGCAGTCGTCGGACGCATCGGCGACACGATGGTCCTGGCCACCGCTAACGCGGCTAAGTCCCTCCGCGAGGGCATGGACTTCTTCCCCCTCACGGTCGATATCGAGGCCCGGGCCTATTCGGCCGGCAAGATTCCCGGCGCGGTGTTCCGCCGTGAAGGTCGGCCCACCGACAGTGCAATCCTCACGTGTCGCCTGATCGACCGGCCGCTGCGGCCGAGTTTCCCCGAGGGCTTTCGCAACGAGGTGCACGTCGTCGGCACGATCATGGCCGCCGACCAGGAGAACCGTTACGACGTGCTGACGATCAACGCGGCGTCGGCCGCGCTGATGCTTTCCGGCATTCCGTTCGACGGTCCCATCGGAGCCGTTCGTATCGCGTACTCCCAAGAGGGCACGTGGGTCCCGCACTCCACCTACCAGGAGGGTGAGGACTCAACGTTCGAACTGGTGGTGGCCGGACGGGCGCTGCCCGACGGCGACGTCGCGATCATGATGGTCGAGGCCGGCGGCACCGCCGGGGCATGGCAGTACTACCAAAGCGGCGCGCCCAAGGTCACCGAGGACGTTCTGGCCAGCGGCCTCGAAGAGGCCAAGACGTGGATCCGCGAATCGATCGAGCTTCAGAAGGAGCTGGTGGCCAAGGCCGGCGCCCGCCCGCCGATGACCTACGAGCTGGTGCACGACTACCGCGATGACGTGTGGGACGAGGTGGTGGCCCACGGCACCGAGCCGACAGCCAAGGCCGTCGTCATCGCCGACAAGAGCGAGCGCAACGCGGCGATGGACGAAGCCGCTGCCACCGTGCAGGCCAAGTTGGCCGAAGCCTTCCCCGGCCGGGAGAAGGAGATCAAGGCCGCGGCGCGGTCCCTTTCGAAGAAGCTGATGCGCAAGCGTGTCGTCGACGACGGCGTCCGCATGGACGGGCGCGGTCCGGCCGAGTTGCGTGCCCTGTCGGCCGAGGTCGACATCCTTCCGACCGCGCACGGCTCTGCGCTGTTCCAGCGCGGCGAGACGCAGGTGTTGAACGTCGTCACGCTGGGCATGCCGCGTTCGGCGCAGAGCATCGGCATCGACGACACGATGGCCGAGGAGCAGAAGAAGCGTTTCCTGCACCACTACAACATGCCGCCCTACGCCAACGGCGAGACCGGGCGACTCGGCACCAACCGCCGCTCGACCGGTCACGGCCTGCTGGGCGAGAAGGCCATGCTGCCGCTCGTGCCGTCGGAAGAGGACTTCGCCTACGCGCTGCGCCTCGTGTCCGAGGTTCTGTCTTCGAACGGCTCGACGTCCATGGCGTCGGTATGTGCGGGCTCGATGGCGATGATGGCCGCCGGCGTGCCCACGCACGCGGCAGTGGCCGGTATTGCGATGGGTCTCATCAAGGACGAGGGCAAGTACATCACCCTCACCGACATCCTCGGCTCCGAGGACGCGTTCGGCGACATGGACTTCAAGGTCGCCGGCACGTCGGAGTTCGTGACTGCACTGCAGCTCGACACCAAGATCGACGGCCTTCCGGCTGAAGTCCTCGCGCAGGCGCTCGGTCAGGCCAAGGAGGCCCGCCTCCAGATACTCGAGGTCATGAACAAGGCGATCTCCGAGCCCCGGCCCGAGGTCGGTCCGACGGCGCCCAAGATCATCAGCTTCGAGATTCCGATCGACAAGATCGGCGAGGTCATCGGTCCCAAGGGCAAGGTCATCAATGCCATCCAGCAGGAGACCGGCGCCGACGTGAACGTCGACGATGACGGCATGGTCGGCACCGTCACCATCGGGTCGAAGGACGGCGAGGCCGTCACCGAAGCCCGCCGTCGCATCGAGATGATCCTCGACCCGCCTCGCGCCGAGATCGGCGCCATCTACAAGGGCCGGGTCGTGAACATCACGAAGTTCGGCGCCTTCGTCAACATCCTCCCCGGCCGCGACGGCCTCGTCCACATCTCCAAGCTGGGTCAGGGCAAGCGGGTCGAGCGGGTCGAGGACGTCGTCGATCTGGGCGACGAACTCGAGGTGCGGGTCGACGACGTCGACCAGCAGGGCAAGG
>JACDEA010000266.1 GCA_013816725.1 Actinomycetota bacterium | reverse complement strand
TCGCCGACCTCACCCGGGTCTCGGGCCGCCAGATCTTCAACCTCCAGAGCACCAAAGCCGGGTCAGTTCTGCTGTGGATCACCGATCCCGGCCAGACCAACCAGCTCGAGGTCAGCGAGATCGCGGTCCGCGGCTGATAGTCACTCGACGCCGGTCGCCGGCGCCGCGCCGCGCCGAGCACCGCCGCGCAGCCACCACGCACTGAGCGGTGCGCCGATGACGATGCCGAGCCACAACGCCGGGGGCACCTCGCCCCAGAGGTGGCCGGCCGAGATCCAACCGGCCCACGCCAGGCCCGCGGCGGTGAACACCGCGGCGGCGATCATGGGCGCCGTCTGACGCGCCCGGACCGCAGGACCACCCGCGCTCAAAACGACCTCGGCCACGGCGAGGCCGAAGAGCGCGCCGGCTATTGCGCCGGTGAAACCCGCCAGTTGGTACTCGCCGAGGATGACTGCGCCGAAGGCGGCGGTGACCGCCCCACCGAGCAGCGCTAGCGCAAGTCGCATGAAGGGCCAACGCTAGTGTTCGCGACATGGCCGGCTCCCTCGACCCTCGCTCCCCGGATTGGCCGGTGCAAGCCACCGACACCGTCGAGCGCCTGGTCGGCACGGTGCGGGACAAGACGACCGTCCCCCTCACAACCGTCGCCCGAGCACTGGTGTTCGGCCTGGTCGCCGCGGTCATGGGGGCGGCACTTCTCGTGCTTCTCGCGGTCGGCGCCGTGCGGGCGCTCGACGTTGCCATTCCCGGCGACGTGTGGCGGGCCCACCTCGTGATCGGAATCCTCTTCACGGCGGCCGGGTTGTTCCTGTGGTCGAAGCGAAACCGGAAGGACTGAGCGTGGCCGCAGCCGCCGGCGACGTCCGCGACGTCGTCATCATCGGGTCGGGACCAGCCGGTCTCACCGCCGCCATCTACGCGGCGCGGGCGAACCTCAGGCCGCTGGTCATCGAGGGCGAGCCCTCGTCCTCGAGCGACCAGCCCGGCGGGCAGCTGATGCTCACGACCGAAGTGGAGAACTACCCCGGGTTCCCCGACGGGATCATGGGGCCCGACCTCATGCACGCGTTCAAAGCGCAAGCCACCCGCTTCGGTGCCGAGTTCGTCACCGAGAAGGCCACCGGCGTCGACGCCAGCGAGCGCCCGTTCACGGTCGCGACCTACAGCCACAGCGTGAAGGCCCGGGCCGTCATCGTGGCCACCGGCGCGCGGGCGCTGCTGCTCGGGCTGGAGAACGAGGCCCGGCTGATGGGATACGGGGTCTCCACCTGCGCCACCTGCGACGGCTTCTTCCACCGGGGTTTCGAGATCGCCGTGGTCGGCGGCGGCGACTCGGCGCTGGAGGAGGCGCTGTTCCTCTCCAAGTTCGCCACCAAAGTCACGCTGATCCATCGTCGCAAGGAGCTGCGCGCGTCGCGGATCATGCAGGACCGGGCGCTGGCCAACCCGAAGATCGAGTTCTTGTGGGATTCAGTCGTGGTCGACGTGCTGGGTGACACGTCGCTCGAGTCCCTCAAGGTCCGCAACGTCGTCACCGGCGAGGACACGATCCTGGCGGTGCACGGGTTGTTCGTCGCCATCGGCCACGTGCCCAACACCGACCTGTTCAAGGGCGTTCTCGATATGGAAGATACTGGTTACTTGCGCACGGTCGGCCACGGCACGTGGACGAACGTCGAGGGTGTATTCGCCTGCGGCGACGTGCAGGACCACGTGTATCGCCAGGCGATCACCGCCGCGGGCTCGGGGTGCATGGCCGCCATCGACGCCGAGCGCTGGTTGGCCGAGACGGCCTAGCGGAATACGTCCGGCGCGGGGCGCGTTGGTCCGTAAAGCTCGCGCGTACAGTCCGAGTACCGCCCAAACAACCAAAGCACCGCCCCAAGTCGCCAACCAGCACAGAAGGAGTCCTAGTGGCCGCCGGCATCTCCGATCTAACCGATGCGACGTTCGACGAAGAGATCAAGGGCTCGGCCGAGCCCGTCCTGGTCGACTTCTGGGCCGAGTGGTGCGGACCGTGCAAGATGATCACCCCCGTTCTGGAAGAAATTGCCAAAGAGCAGGCGGGAAAGCTCCGCATCGTCAAGCTCAACGTCGACGAGAACCTCGAGGTGTCCCGGCGCTTCGAAGTCATGAGCATCCCCACGATGATCCTTTTCCGCGACGGTGAGGCCCAGACTCGCATCATCGGCGCCAAGGGCAAGCAGCAGCTTCTCCAGGACCTGCACCCGTACCTCACCCCCTAACGACAGCGCGGTGCCCGCCTCGGCAGGCACGAAACCTGCGCAATGCACAGGGTGTTGCACAGGTTGTGGATTGAGACTTGAGGCGATAACCCTCAACCCTCGGTCGACCGTTGGTCCGTCAGGCCGGGGCGGCGGTTTCGGTCATCCGCCGGTAGATCCGCTCGAGATCCTCGAGGTCGCCGAACTCGATGACGACCTTGCCCTTTTTGGGCCCGACCGCCACGTTGACCCGGGTCTCGAGGAACCCGGCGAGCAGTTCTTCGAGTTCCAGCAAGCCCGGCGGGCGCAAGCGCTTGGCCAGCGTGGGGGTCGCCGCGGTCGCGGCATCGGGGTCGCCGCTGCGCGCCCGCACGGCGTCCTCGACCGCCCGAACCGACAGGCCCTCAGCGACGGCCCGCTTGGCCAGCGCCTCTTGGAAGGAACGGTCAGGCGTGCCTAAGAGGGCGCGCGCGTGCCCGGCGGACAGCTGACCGTCGGCGACGAGCCGCTGGATCCCGGCCGGCAGCTGGAAGAGCCGCAGCGTGTTCGTGATGGCGGCCCGGCTCTTGCCCATGCGGGCGGCCAGCTCCTCGTGCGTGAGACCGAAGTCCTCGAGGAGTTGCTGGTAGGCGGCCGCCTCTTCGAGCGGGTTGAGGTCCTCGCGATGCAGGTTCTCGACCAGGGCCTGTTCGAGACTGGCGTCGTCTGATGTGTCCCGGACCAGGGCCGGGATCGTCTGGAGACCGGCCCGCTTGGCCGCCCGCCAGCGCCGCTCCCCGGCCACCAGCTCGAAATCGTCGCCCGCCGGCCGTACGAGAACCGGCTGCAGCACGCCCAATTCCTTGATGGAGGCCGTGAGCGACACCAGGGCCTCCTCGTCGAAGTGGCCGCGAGGCTGGCGCGGATTGGGCCGAAGGCGCCCGATCGGCAGTTCTTGAAGGATCGACCCGTGGTCGGCTGTGATCTCGGTCGGGATGAGGGCCTGGAGGCCCTTACCCAACCCGCTGCGGCGCGCCACCGCTTACCTCCTTGGCCAGTTCCCGGTAGGCAATGGCGCCCCGGGACGTGGGATCGAACACGATGATCGGCTGGCCGAACGACGGCGCCTCGGACAGGCGGACAGTCCGGGGCACGATGTTGCGGCACACCTTCTCGCCGAAGTGGGCACGGACCTCGCCGGCGACCTGGTCGGCCAGCTTCGTGCGGCCGTCATACATGGTCAGGATGATGGCGCTGACCTCCAGGCGCGGATTGAGGTTGCCCTGCACGAGATTGACGTTGCGCAGGAGCTGGCCCAGCCCTTCGAGTGCGTAGTACTCGCACTGGATAGGCACGATGACCTCGGTCGCCGCGGCCAAGCCGTTGACCGTGATGAGGCCCAGAGACGGGGGGCAGTCGATGAGCGTGAAGTCGAAGTCGCCCTCCTGGGCCTCGAGCGCCCGTCGCAGGCGCAGCTCGCGGCTGAACGCCGGCACCAACTCGATCTCGGCGCCGGCCAGATCGATGGTGGCGGGCACGACGAAGAGGTTCCGCACGGCGGTGGGCTCGATGCAATCCTCGACCGGAACATCATGAAGTAGCACGTCGTATACTGAATTCTCGAGGTTTCTCGGGTTCACACCCAGACCGGTCGTGGCATTACCTTGAGGGTCGAGGTCGACGACCAGTACGCGGTAGCCCAACTCGGCCAGCGCGGCCCCGAGATTGACCGCCGTCGTCGTCTTGCCGACGCCGCCCTTTTGGTTGGCGACCGCCAGCACTCGCGGTAGCGGCCGGGACGCGGCCCGGGCGGCAACCATCGATGTACTGACCGGCGTCGTGGGCGCAGCGGGCGTCGGG
>JACDEA010000265.1 GCA_013816725.1 Actinomycetota bacterium | reverse complement strand
GCGTGGTAACGAGCAGAAGCTCGATAATCCGCGGCTTGGTGAGGGCTAGGTACGCCTTGAGGCGGGACATCCGGCCAGCACACTAACTGGCTCGTGCACTCGTTCACCAAGTCCCCGGGACCGCCTTACGCTCCCCTCTTGTGCGTCGCCTGTCGCCCTCGACTTTCGCGCTCCTGACGACGGGGGTGACCTGGGCGGTCGCCGTCATCATCGTCACCGGCGGCGCGGTGCGCCTTACCGGATCGGGCCTCGGCTGCCCCGACTGGCCGACGTGCACACAGGACCGCCTCGTCGCCGCGTGGGACTACCACCAGATGGTCGAGTTCGTGAATCGGATGGTGACGGGCATCGTGTCCGTCGCCGTGATCCTCGCGGTGCTCGGCGCGTGGATCCGGCGGCCACGGCGGCGGGACCTCGTGCTCCTGGCCTGCGGGCTGGTTGCTGGCGTCATCGGCCAGATCGTGCTGGGCGGCATCACGGTGCTGTTCGACCTCGCCCCCCAGCTGGTGATGGCCCATTTCCTGCTGTCACTGGTGTTGCTCAGCACCGCGCTGGTCCTGCGCGACCGGGCCGGCGCTCCACCGACCCCGCCGGTCGTGGCGGTGGCCGACGACGTGGTACGGCTGAGCCGGGTGATGCTCTTCGCCGCGTCGGTGGTGGTCGTGACCGGCACGATCGTCACCGGGTCGGGCCCGCACGGCGGCGACACCAGGGCGCAGCGGTTCCCGTTCCTGCCGACCGAGACGGCGCGGGTCCACGGGATCGCGGTGACCGTGTTCCTCGCGTTGACCGTCTTCGCAGTCGCCGCCCTGCGGCGGTCGGGCGCCCGCCCGCAAGCCCTGCGCCGGGCGACGGTTTTGCTGGCGGCGATCGTGGCCCAGGCCGCCGTGGGCTACACGCAGTACTTCACCGGCGTCCCCGCCGCGCTGGTCGCCGTCCACCTGGCCGGCGCAGTCGCGGTGTGGACCGCCGTCGTCCGCTTCCACCTGGGCCTGTTCCATCGTCCCGGCGCGCCTGAAACAATCGAGCGATGGCGGGAACCGCTCCGGTCGAACTCGAACGTCCCGACCTCGGCGGTGCCACCGACGACGACGTCCGCGCCGACCGCCCCTGGCTCGTGATCGTCTGGAACGACCCGATCAACTTGATGTCATACGTCACCTTCGTGTTCCAGAAGCTGTTCGGCTACAGCCACGAGAAGGCCACCCAGCTCATGCTCGACGTCCACCACAAGGGCAAGGCCATCGTGTCGAGCGGGGGGCGCGAGCGGGCCGAGATGGACGTCTTCCGCCTCCACGAGCACGGGCTGTGGGCGACCATGCAACAGAGCGACGGCTGATGCTGCGGCGGCCGCCGATTCGCCGCACCCGCAAAGGCGACTTCACGCTGGCGATCTCGATCGAAGAGCGCGACGTGCTGCGCTCCCTGCCGCGGCAACTACGAGAGCTACTCGGCGGCAACGACCCGTCGCTGGCGCGGCTTTTTCCGCCCGCCTACCTCGAAGACCCCGACCTCGAGTCCGAGTACAAGGGCCTCATGGCCGGGGACCTGCGCGACAGCCACGGCGCCGCACTCGATGTGATGGAGGCGACCGTCGACGCCGACCGGCTCGACGAGCAGCAACTGTCGGCGTGGCTCGTGGGCCTCAACCAGCTTCGGCTGGTTCTCGGCACCCGCCTCGACATCACCGAGGACGACATCGAGACCGAGGTCGACCCGCAGGACCCACGCCACCCGGCCTTCTCGCTGTACTACTACCTCACGTACCTGCAGGATCAGGTGGTGGGCGCCCTCAGTTCGTGACTACTCGGCCTGACTACTGGTCCCGGCTACTGGGCCGATGCGGGCAGGTCGTCGGGTGAGGGCGCGGTGGCGAACCGGTAGAGGATGACGGCGCTGGTGGCCACCGCGGAGAAGAACAGCGCGCCGCGCGGCTCGGGTCCCCACAGGTTGGGCAGGCGCGCCGCCCACCACAGCGCGGCGCCCACGGCCCACACTGCGCACACCAGCCCGTAGACCCGCGAACGCAGGTTCCGGGCCACGGCCACGACGACAAGTTCCACAGGTATGAGGGCGGGGAAGGTGGCCAGCATCTGTCCCCCGGCGGTGGCCACGCCCTTGCCGCCCCGGAACCCGTTCCACATCGGGAAGCAATGGCCGATCACCGCGGCCGTGCCCGCCGCGTTGGCGGCGCCGTCGCCTGCCATCCACCGGGCCAGAGCGCAGGCGGCGATGCCCTTGGCGATGTCGAGGACGAGAACGAACGCGCCCCACGAACGGCCCAGTTGCCCCAGGGCGTTGACCGCGCCGGGGTTGCCGGAGCCCATCGAGCGGATGTCGGCCTCGTGTCCCAGCGCGAGCCGGGCGGCTAGGTCGGCCGACGGCAACGTGCCGAGGACGTAGCCGCAGGCCAACGCGAGAACGATCACCGGGCACAACAGTAGGTTCGGCCCATCGAGACCCTGCGCATCCCCGTCGCGCCCGAGGTGTCGCTCGAGGTCCGGCACTGGCCGGGCCCCGCCGCGTTCCTGCTCGTGCACGGGCTGGCGTCGAACGCCCGCACGTGGGACGGCGTAGCCGAGCGCCTGGCCGCCGCCGGCCGGGGTGTGGTCGCGGTGGACCAGCGCGGGCACGGTCGCTCCGACAAGCCCGACGACGGCTACGACTTCGCCACACTCACCGGCGACTTGGTAACCGTCGTCACCGCGCTGAACATGGCGCCGGTCGTCGCCGTGGGCCAATCCTGGGGCGGCAATGTCGTCGTGGAGCTGGCCGCCTGTCACGGCGCCATCGTGCGGGGCGTGGCCGGCGTCGACGGCGGGACCATCGAGCTGTCACAGCGGTTCGACTCGTGGGCCGACGCGAGCAAGGCGTTGTCGCCCCCGCACTTGGAGGGAATGCTCCGCGACAAGATCGAGGACGAGATGCGGCGGATGCACGGCGACTGGCCGGAGGCTGGCATCCAGGGCGCGCTGGCCAACTTCGAGACCCGCGACGACGGCACGGTCGCCCCGTGGCTCAGCCGTGACCGGCACATGCGGATTCTGCGTGAGCTGTGGCACCACCGCCCGTCGGCCGTCCTGCCCACGCTGACCGCGCCGGTCCTGCTCGTCGACGCCACGGACCACGGCGCCGACCACGACATCCACGCGCAGAAGCCCGACCTCGTTGCCCGGCTCCTGCTCGAGCGGTTTCCGTGACGCGGCTGCTGGCCATCATGGGCTCGGGCGAGACCAGCCCGACCATGGTCAAGACCCACCGTTCCCTGTTCGACCGGCTGGGCCCCGGCGCCGCCGCGGTGCTGCTCGACACGCCGTTCGGGTTTCAGGAGAACGCCGACGACATCGCAGCCCGAGCGGTCGAGTACTTCGCACAGAGCGTCGGCCGGGCGATCGACGTGGCCCGGCTGCGCGGTGGCGATGACGACGCGCTCACCCGCGAGTCGGCCTACGAGAAGGTGCGCGCCGCCGCCTACGTGTTCAGCGGGCCGGGAAGCCCGTCGTACGCGCTGCGCGAGTGGGAGGGATCGCCCGTCCCTGGCGCGCTGGCCGCCAAGCTTCGCGACGGCGGGTGCGTCTGCTTCGCCAGCGCGGCGGCACTCACGCTCGGCGCGGTGACGGTGCCGGTGTACGAGATCTACAAGGTGGGCGAGGCGCCCCACTGGCTCCCTGGCGTCGACCTGCTGTCGACTCTCGGCATCCCCGCGGCGGTGATCCCGCATTTCGACAACGTCGAGGGCGGCAACCACGACACCCGCTACTGCTACCTGGGCGAGCGCCGGCTGCGCGTGCTCGAAGAGCAGCTGCCGCCCGGCACGTTCGTGCTCGGCGTCGACGAGCACACCGCCTGCGTGTTCGATCTCGACGACGGCACATTCGCGGTGACCGGTCTGGGCGGCGTGACGGTGCGTCGCGGTGGTCACCAACGGGTGTTCGCGTCGGACACCACAACGAGCATCACCGAACTGACCGAGAGCGGCACCGGAGGGGGCCACCCGGTCGGCGGCGCCGCGGCGGTGGAGGCGGCCACCGGCGCGCAGCCGGCGACGCGGTCGCCGCTCCTCGACAT
>JACDEA010000264.1 GCA_013816725.1 Actinomycetota bacterium | reverse complement strand
CGAGGGCGGCCACGTCGTCGACCGCGCCGAGGACGACCTTGGGTTCGACGACGGCCAGCATCTTGGACCGCTCGGCGTCGGCCAGGCGCGGGTTGACGCCGGCGGTGACGGCGCCGACCTTGGCGGCAGCGAGATAGGCGACGACGTACTCGGGTGCCGTCCGCAGCGTGAGCGCGACCACGTCGCCCGCGGTCACGCCGCTGCGCAGCAGGCCGCCGGCGACCGCGTCGGAACGGCGGTCGAGGTCGGCGAAGGAGACGGGCGTCCCGTCGCCGGCCGGCACCAGTGCGGGCGCATCGCCGAACCGTCGCGCCGCCTCGGCCGTCACTTCGGGGAGCACGGCGGCAGTCTGCCGTACCCTGCGACGGTGCTGTTTCCGGTCCGCTTCCAGACCGACCGCGCGCAACGTCGACCAGCTGGCCCGGTCTTCTAGGGCGCCGCCACGGCCTGGATCACGGGCGCGGGCTGAGCTCTGCAGTCTGGGCCCGGACCGGGTGGATTATCAGGGCGAAGGCCACCGCCGCGAGCCAGAGTCCCAGGAGGGCGAACTGGAGTTGGGGAAGCCGACCGATCACGCCACAGACGAGCATCGCCACCGACAACGGCAGCCCTAGTCGGGCCAGCCAGACGGGGAGCAGACCGCCTCGCAGCCCCGCCAAGCTTGTGGATCCGATGAACAACGCCGCCGGGATCGGTAGGAGGATAAACCCCATGTTCCCGAGGTCCATCAACCCTGCGGCGACGGACGGGTCACGGCTCGGTCCCGCTTCCAGGGCGGCGGCCCCCCATCCTGCGGCCTGCAGCAGAAGAGGGCCGAGCAAAGCGAAGCCGCCGATCAACGTGACCACGGCGAGGATGCTGTCGTCGCCAACGGCTCGGCGGATGGAACGGTAGAGGCTGGCCAGGAACCATGGGTACAGGACGAACGCGCCAAGCACCACGAGAGTGGCATTGAGGAAATGGTCAGCCCGATGCGCAGCGAAGTAGGCGGCGATTTCCTCTGCAGGGGCCCTGCTCGGCGGAGTTCCCTCCCCGATTATCAGCGCGCCCAGCGCGATCGTCAGGAGGAACCCCAGCGCCCCGGCGGGAGCGAATCGTTCCCATTCCCAGACCCTCGTGCCGTCCGCACTCTCCGCCGTCGTCATGCCTGCCGCCCGCTCTCATCGGCCCGTTGGCCCTACCCAGAATCGTACTGGCGTCCGGAGAGTGTCCCTTGAGGTCCTCTCCCGCAACAGGATCCGCAGTCGGGAAGCGCCGATGAGTGGCGCGGTGTTCCTCGTGACCGGCGCGTCGGCCGCGGGCAAGTCCACGGTCGGGCGACTGCTGGCCGAGCGGTTCCCGCTCAGCGCGTTCGTGGAGGGCGACGTGATGTGGAAGATGGTCGTGAACGGGCGCGAGGACGTCACGCCCGATCCGACGGCCGAGGCGGTGCGCCAACTTCACCTCCGCTACCGCCACGGCGCGATGGTGGCCGACTCGTACGCGGCGGCCGGCTTCGTCGCCGTGCACACTGACGTCGTGTTGGAAGACGACCTGGCCGGCTACCCGGCCCGCATCGAGATGCGGCCGCTGTACGTCGTCGTACTGCGGCCGGCCGCCGCCGCCATCGCCGCTCGGGAGCGTGGACGCGGCACGAGCGCATACCGCGATTTCGGCTCGGTCACCGACGGCGTCGCCGCCTTCGACGCCGCCCTCGAACGATCCCCCCGCATCGGCTTGTGGGTCGACTCCTCCGACCACGCCCCCGCCGACACCGTCGACCACATCCTCGCCCATCTCCCCGACGCCCTCATCAGCGACTAGCGATCCCCGTTAGGCCGGGAGGGTGCGCCAAGTATCGATTCTGTAACCAATTCGCGACGGAACCCGATTTTGGCCCGGTTCGGGCCAAAATCGGCCATTTTTGGGATCGCGTCGCGGATTTGCAACGAAATCGATACTTGGCGCACAGGGCGGCGTCGCCTTACTCGGGCGGGTCGTCGTCGATGGTGACGCCGAGGGCGGCGAAGAGGCTGAGGGCGAAGGGGATCATCTGGGTGCTGTCGATGGTGACCGACGACAGGTCCATCGCTCCTTTGAGCCCGTCGATCCTCGACGTGCGCAGGTCGGCGCCGGGCATGGCCACCTTGGAGAACTCGGCGCCGGTGAGGTCGCACCGGCGGAACTCGGCCTTGGGGAGCGACGCGGCGTAGAAGTCGGCCTCTACCAGCATCGTGTCCTCGAACACGATGCCGTCGGCCCTGGCCATCCGGAAGTTGGCGTCGTCGAGCTTGCACTCGGCGAACCGCACGTCGTGCAGCGCGGCGCCGGCGAAGTTGGCACCCGACAGACGGCAGTCGCGGAACTCGATCCGTCGCAATGACGCGTCCCGCAGCTCGATCGCAGACAAGTCGCAGTCGACGAAGAGGCAGTCGCTGAACACGCCGCGGTCGAGCCGCGCGCCGACCACGCGCAACCCGGCGAACGACGCCTCGGCCACGTCGTCGGTGAGCGCATCGGCCCCGGCAGCGCAGGCCCCGTCGCCGCCCGGGAGGTGCGGTCCCTCAATCAAGCGAGCGGGTGACCACGATCTTGCCCACCGTCGCGCGCGACGCCAGCGCTTCGAGGGCGGCGGGCACGTCGCCGTCGAACGGAACCTCTTGGCCGATGAGCGGCTTGACCGCGCCGGCGTCGGCCAGCTCGACCAGCGCGGCGTGGATCTCCCGCAGCAGGTGCGGCTCCTCACGCCGCGACAGCCCCCAGTGCACGCCGACCACCGCGTAGTTCTTGATGAGGACGTGGTTGGCCGGCGCGTCGGGGAACCGGCCGCTGGTGAAGCCGATGACGAGCAGGCGGCCGTTGTACGCGATGCACTTGCGGGACTTATCGAAAACGTCGCCGCCGACGGGGTCGTAGATCACGTCGGCCCCGTCGCCGCCGGTCTCGTCCTTGACCGCGGCGACGAAGTCCTCGCTCGAGTAGTCGACGGCGACGTCGGCGCCCAAGTCGAGGCACGTCTTGACCTTGGCCGGGCCGCCGGCGGTCGCGATCACGCGCGCGCCGGCCGCCTTGCCCAGCTGGATGGCCGCCGATCCCACGCCGCCGGCGCCGGCGTGCACGAGCAGCGTCTCGCCCGCCTGCAGCGACGCCCGGTGGTGCAGTGCGAAATGGCCGGTGTGGTACGTGATCGGGAGGGCCGCCGCCTCGGCCGCGGTCAGCGACACCGGCACCGGCAGCACCGAGGACTCGTGCACCGAGATGCGCTCGGCCAGCCCGCCGTCGGGCAGGCCGGCCAGCGCGATGACCGCCTCGCCGGTGTCGACCCTGCGCCCGGCCGCCTCGAGCCCCGGCGTGAACGGCAGCGGCGGCTTCTCCTGGTACTGGCCGCGCAGCAGCAGTACGTCGGGGAAGTTCAGCGCGGTCGCTTCGACGTCGATGAGGACGTGGCCGTCGCGCACCGCCGGCTCGTCGACCTCCTCCAAGGCCAAGACGTCAGACGGCTCGCCCAACGCATGTGTCCGCCACGCCCGCATCTCCGGCACGTTAGGCCGCGGCGGCGTGACCGCGTCAGGGCCCGGCGATGCGCGAGAGCGCGGCGAGGACGGCCGCGGTGTCGCCCCCGAGATATCCGGCGAAGTGCTCCTGGACGCCGCGGACGTGTGTGGGCGCCGCGGCCTCGAACCGCTTGCGCCCGGCCGCGGTGAGCACCAGGTAGGACACGCGGCGATCCTCGGGACAGGGTCGGCGGGCGATGAGCCCAGCGTCGGCCATGCGATCGGCCAACCGGGTGAGCCCGCTGGGTGTCACGAGCACGTTGGCCGCCAGTTCACCCATCCGCAGCCGGTTCCTCGGCGCCCGGCTCAGGTGAAGCAGGACTTCGTACTCACTGAGCGACAGCCCGTGCTCACCGCGCAGTTCGGCCTCGAGGTGCTCGAGGACGCGGCGGTGCGCGCGGAGGAACGCAATCCACGCGTCGAGTTGCTTGGCCGAGATGGACTTTGCCGATTGGGGAACCATGGGAATATAGTTGATTGTACAACGTTTGATTCGTACATGACTGCACCCACCAAGCTTGTACGAGAGCACAACGGCACCAC